>JBAYTJ010000027.1:0-12314 GCA_041675665.1 Acholeplasma sp.
TAGCCATACGAGCTCTAAATCCGTGCCTTCTTTGATGTTTGATTTTACTTGGTTGATATGTTCTTTTCATAATCAAAAAACCACCTTTCTTATGAAACCTTGCTTTTCTTATTATAAATAAAGAGACCTCAAAAGTCAAACACAAAATAGTCTTTATTTTATTTCTTTTTTTTAATTACTTTTACCAACATTTTTATTTCACACATTGTGGATAATTTTTCCACATTTTATTCACATTGTGGAAAACTACCAAAACTATACTTATAACCTTTACAAAGCAAATGATACACTGAAAGTTATCCACAATTGAAAAATCTATAAGTTGTTTAATAAAAAAGTTATCCACAAATAATGTGGGAAACTTTTTATATAAAATCACATTTCTTATGCTATCATAGTTTTACATAAATTATTATCTACTACAAGGAGGCAGTCATGAGTCCAAACAGCATATTATGGCAGACAATTTTAAAGGATTTAGAAAAACTATACAACGAGGAAACTTATAATGAGTTGTTCCTTCCCGTGACTTCTACTTTCAAGGATCAAAATGGGTTACTTACAATGGTTGTAGCCAATGAGTTTTTGAAGAATCGTATTAACAAACTCTATATTGCTAAAATAAACGAATTAGCTACAAAACATTCAAATACACCTGTGCGTTTAAAGTTTATCGCACAAGATGAAGTTGTTGAAGAACCAACAACTGATCGAAAACTCACTATTGATTATCGTCAAGGGAATTTAAACTCTACATATACCTTTGACTCTTTTGTTGTTGGTAGATCAAATATGTTTGCTTTCCGAATGGCGATGAAGGTTGCTGATCAACCTGGTGCTGTTGCTAATCCATTTTATATTTTTGGTGATGTTGGACTTGGAAAAACGCACCTCATGCAAGCAATTGGTAACTATATATTAGATAATGATGTAGAAAAACGTATTCTTTATGTCAAAGCTGATAATTTTATTGAAGATTTTGTTTCTTTACTTTCTAGGAATAAAAATAAGACAGAGGAATTTAATGCCAAGTATAAAGATATTGATGTTATTTTGGTTGATGATATCCAAATTATGGCCAACGCAAGTAAAACTCAAATGGAGTTCTTTAAATTATTTGATTATCTCTATTTAAATAACAAACAAATTGTTATAACATCAGATAAACCGGCATCACAATTAACCAATATTATGCCCCGTCTAACTACTAGATTTGAAGCAGGATTATCGGTTGATATTCAAGTGCCTGATTTAGAGCATAGAGTCAGTATTTTAAAGAGAAAAACACTCACATTAGATGCAGATATCGAAGTATCTGAAGACATCTTAACTTTTATAGCTTCACAATTTTCTGCAAACATCAGAGAGATGGAAGGCGCCCTTATAAGGCTTATAAGTTATGCACAAACGTTTAACTTAGATATCACAATGCATGTCGTTGAAGATGCTTTGGGTGCTGTTTTAAAAACAAAGAAGAAGTCCAATGAGTTAAATGAGAATAATTACGATAAGATACAAAGTATCGTATCTGATTATTTCCAAGTCACACTACAAGATCTCATTGGAAAAAAACGACATACTAAATATACATTACCTAGACATATAGCAATGTATTTAATCAAACTTAAATACAACATACCTTATAAAACAATTGGTTCATTATTTAGTGACCGCGATCACTCAACTGTATTAGCTGCTTGTGAAAAAGTAGAACGTGATATGAAAATGGATTCTAATCTGAAATTTGCAGTTGACTCCATCGTTAAAAAATTAGATTCCACATTAACAAAGTGACAATTGTTTATAAATTGTTTGAAATGTGATAAAATTAAAGGTACATAAAGCGCTTAACGCTAGTTTCCCACTTTCCCACAAATACTAATAACAATAAAAAGAAATAATAATAAATAAAAGGGGTAAAATATGAATTTTACAATTGAACGAGATATCTTATTAAATCATCTAATCCACGTACAAAAAGGATTACCTAATAAAACACCACTACCAATTCTTTATGCAATTAAATTTGAAGTATTTTCTGATTATATACAATTAACATCTTCTAATTCAGATATAGCAATTCAAGTATTAATTGATGATCCATCATTAGTTGTTCATAAAACTGGAAAAATTGCTTTACCTGGACGTTATTTTATTGATATTATTAGAAAAGTAGCTGCTAAGCGCATTGAGATTGCATTACAAGAAGAACGTCTTTTAGTAATTAAAGCAGATCGTTCAGAGTTTAAACTTAAACTCATGGACATTGATGATTATCCAGATGTTGATTTCTTAGATTTAGCTGAACCTGTCATTTTATCTTCTGAAATGATTAAAGAAGTTATAAAAGAAACAAACTTCGCTACAGCTGATAATGAAAAACGCCCAATTTTAACAGGTGTTAACTTCAAATACCAAGATAACCATCTATATGCTGTTGCAACCGATTCTTATCGTTTATCTCAAAAGAATTTAAAATTACGCACACATTCAAAAGTATTTAATATTGTAATACCTAATAAATCATTAGATGAGTTATCTAAAATATTAGATAATGTACATGAAGAAATTGAAGTTTATATTAATCCAAATAAAGTTTTATTTAAAATGAACAAAATTTGGTTCCAAACAAGACTACTAGAAGGTACTTACCCAGATACTGCAAAAATCATACCAAGTAACTTCCCAACCATCATTTCATTTAATAAAGAAGAACTATTAAATGCAGTTGATCGTGTATCATTACTATCACCAAGAGATAGAGAATCAAACTACAATATTATTAAATTAACACTTAGACCTGATCAAGTTATTGAAATATCATCTACCAATACTGAAGTTGGTGATGCTAAAGAAGAAATTATACCTACAGCAGATGTTATAGGTGATCTCATTTCAATCGCTTTTAGTTCAAAATATTTAAATGAAGCATTAAAAGCTTTCAACTCAACAGAAGTGACATTAAACTTTGCTGGAGAGATTAAACCATTTGTTGTAAAAGGTGAACAAGATCCAGACCTATTACACCTAATACTACCAGTAAGAATCGACTAATAAATCTATTTAAAATACTTCATTAGGGCTTATGTCAAAATGAAGTATTTTTTATTAAATATAAAACATAGCCATCAAAAACGAACTTAACAGTAATAATTATTCGCATACTGAACAATATGAAAAAAAAGAACACAATTACCTAAAATCAGCAGTTTTATCAATCTAGTCGAATAGAACATTTACCTCATAAAAAAGCGTCAAAAATAGCGCTTTTTTACTTATATTATGTTATAATATAACTATGAATGAGGTTATTATATGGATCAATTTGAACTTGAAGGTGAATTTATAACAATTGCACAGCTTTTAAAAGCACTTGACTACATCGGTTCCGGCGGGGAAACGAAGTATTTTTTATTTGAACATGTTGTGTTGTTAAATGATATTGAAATTTACGAGAAGAAAAAGAAAATTAAAAAAGGTGATGTTGTTACAATAAACAACAAAAAAATCTTAATCAAATGATCACTTCGATTGAATTAAGAAACTTTAGGAATTTAAAAGAATATCAAGTGAAAATTGATAAACCTTTAGTCATTATCCAAGGTCTAAATGGTGTTGGTAAAACCTCAATTTTAGAGGCTATTTATTTTGCAGCAACAACAAAATCACACAGAACTAATTCTGAAAAAGATATGATTCAATATGAAAAACCTTATGCATCTGTAAAAGTTATGCAGACAAACAAACTGCATGAGATTGTTTTATCAAGTAGCGGTAAACGTACAACCATCAATAAATCAGAGATTAGAAAAATTTCTGATTATATTGGAGAATTCAGGGTTGTTATGTTTGCACCAGAAGATTTGATGTTAATTAAAGGTAGTCCATCAGATCGCCGTTACTTTTTAGATATAGAATTGATGCAAATATCAAAAAGTTATTTAAGAAATTTAAATAGTTACAAAAAAATACTTAAACAAAGAAATGCATTACTTAAAAAAAATAGACATTTAGACGATTATACATTCTTAAATATTTTAGGTGAACAACTCTATGATGTCGGTGTGCAAATATATGATGAGCGTCAAAATTTTATTAATGTATTAAATGAAAAATTTAAAACAATCAGTTCAAAATATAAAGATTTTAATGTTGAGTTAATTTATGAACCAAATGTTACAAAAGAAAACTGGCTTAAACATTTAAAAACTAAACAGAAACAAGATATCATGTATGAAACAACCTTGACCGGTATTCATAAAGACGATTTTAAACTACTTTATAACGGTTTAAATGCTAAAGACAATGCATCACAGGGTACAAGTAGATTAATCGTCATAGAACTTAAATTAGCACTCTTAGAATGGATTAAAGCAGTCACTCAAACAGACGCCATACTCTTATTAGATGATGTATTATCTGAATTAGATTTAGAACGACAAAATTTATTTATGCATCAGTTATCCAAAAAACATCAAGTATTTATAACAAGTGCCTTACCAATAAATGAAACATTAGATTTTCAAAAAATAGTTTTACAAGAAGGAGACACATTTAATGCCAAATAATAATAACAATCATTATACAGCGGATAATATCCAAATTCTAGAAGGATTGGAAGCTGTTAAAAAAAGACCAGGTATGTATATCGGTTCAACCGGAGAACGTGGGTTACACCATTTAGTCTGGGAAATTGTTGATAATTCAATTGACGAAGCCTTAGGTGGTTATGCGGATGAAATTACAATTGAGATATTAAAAGGTGAAATTATTAGAGTTACCGATAATGGCCGTGGTATTCCGGTGGATACACACCCGAAAACAGGACGTCCTGCAGTCGAAACTATTTTAACCACGTTACATGCTGGTGGGAAGTTTGATAAAGGTTCTTACAAGGTATCTGGTGGATTACATGGTGTTGGGGCATCAGTTGTTAATGGATTATCCGAATGGTTTGTTGTAGAAATTCATAAAGATGGTGTTATCTATGAACAAAAATATGAACGTGGTATCCCAGCATATGATTTAAAAACTTTAGGAACAACAGATAGATCAGGTACTGTTATTTCTTTTCAATCAGATCCATTAATTTTTAAAGAAACGGTTATTTATAACTATGAAACATTACGTACAAGAATTCAACAATTAGCGTTTTTAAATAAGGGGCTAAAACTAAATTTAATAGATGATAGATTTGAAGAACTGAAATCTGAATCTTTCCACTATGAAGGTGGTATTACAGAATATGTTAAATTTTTAAATCAAGCTAAAACAAGAATTCACCCAGATATTATCTATATTGAAAAAGAACAAGATGATATTACAATTGAACTTGCTATGCAGTTTGTTGATAGTTATTCTCCAAACTTACATTCATTTACAAACAACATCTCGACCACAGAAGGTGGTATGCACGAAGATGGCTTTAAGATGGCATTAACACGTGTTATATCTAAGTATGCAGATGAGCTAAAAATGAAGAAAGATGATAGCATTTCAGGTGAAGATACTAGAGAAGGTTTAACAGCAATTATTTCTGTTAAGCACCCAGAACCACAGTTTGAAGGACAAACAAAAACAAAACTTGGTAACCCTGAAGTACGCGCCATTACATCACAAATTACAAGTGAAGCTTTAGAGCGTTTCTTAATGGAAAATCCTAGCCAAGCAAAAGCGATTGTTGAAAAAGTTTTACTTGCAACACGTGCGCGTGTTGCAGCTAGAAAAGCAAAAGATTTAACGAGAAGAAAGTCGCCACTTGATGCGCTAGGCTTTGCAAGTAAGTTAGCAGATTGCCGTAGTAAAGATCCTGAAAAATCAGAAATTTATATTGTCGAGGGTGATTCTGCGGGTGGGTCTGCAAAACAAGGTAGAGACTCTGAATTTCAAGCAATTATGCCACTTCGTGGAAAAGTTTTAAATGTTGAAAAAGCGCGTTTAGATAAAATGTTAAGCAATAAAGAAATTGTAAACTTAATCCAAGCAATGGGTACGGGTATTTCTGATGAGTTTGATATTACAAAAGCACGTTATCATAAAATTGTTATTATGACCGATGCCGATGTTGATGGTGCACATATTCGAACACTTTTATTAACCTTCTTATTTAGACATATGCGACCATTAATCGATGCAGGCTACGTCTATGCAGCACAACCACCACTTTATAAGGTGAGTTGGGGTAGAAACTCTGAATATGCATACACAGAACAAGAACTAAACATAATCTTAAAGAAAATAGAAACAAAACCTAATATTCAACGCTACAAAGGTTTAGGTGAAATGGATGCCGAGCAACTTTGGGATACGACAATGGATCCTGCAAAACGCACACTCTTACAAATTAAGTTAGAAGATGCAATTGATGCTGACCAAGTGTTTTCAATGTTAATGGGTGAAGAAGTTGAACCTAGAAAAGAATTTATACAAAAAAATGCACAATATGCAACAGATATTGATGCTTAAGAAAGGATGTAAATAAATATGAGTGAAAATACTGATAAACTATATGACAAAATAAAAGAAGTAAACATTACTTCTGAAATGAAAACATCCTTCTTAAATTACGCAATGAGTGTTATTGTATCGCGTGCACTACCAAATGCAAAAGACGGATTAAAACCTGTTCAAAGACGTATATTATACGGTATGCATGAAAACAACATGTATGCCAACACTGCACATAAAAAGTCCGCTAGAATCGTCGGGGATGTTATGGGTAAGTATCACCCACATGGTGATTCTTCAATCTATGATGCGATGGTTCGTATGGCACAACCATTTAGCTATAGAAAACCACTTGTTGATGGTCATGGTAACTTTGGATCTGTAGATGGAGATGGTGCTGCAGCGATGCGTTATACGGAAGCTAGACTATCTAAAATAGCTGGTGAAATGGTTAGAGATATTGATAAAAATACCGTAACATTTATCGATAACTATGATGGTTCAGAAACTGAACCATCCGTACTACCTGCAAGATATCCTAATTTACTTGTTAACGGATCAACTGGTATTGCAGTAGGTATGGCAACAAATATACCACCACATAACCTAGGTGAAGTCATTGATGCAATCTTTGCATACTTAGATAACCCAGACATTACAGTGTTAGAATTAATGCAATACATTAAGGGGCCAGACTTTCCAACTGGGGGGCAAATACTAGGTATTACAGGGCTTCGTCAAGCGTATGAAACCGGTAAAGGTATTATTGCAGTACGTGCACAACATAAGATTGTTGAAACTAAAAATAGAACAGAGTTAATTATTACTGAAATACCTTATCAAGTCAATAAAACAACCTTAATTGAACGCATAGCTGATGTTGTTAAAAATAAGATAATTGAAGGCATCTCTGATTTACGTGATGAATCCAATAGAAAAGGTATGCGGATTGTTATTGAATTAAGAAAAGATACAAATCCATCTGTAACTTTAAATAATTTATACAAGCATACACAACTACAAACTTCATTTGGTATCAATATGATTGCTTTAGTTGATGGGCAACCAAGACTCTTAAGTTTAAAAGATGCATTAACACATTATATTGCACACCAAATAGATATTATTACAAGACGTACACAATTTGAACTTGATAAAGCAGAAGCTAGAATGCATATTTTAGAAGCTTTAGTTAAGGCATTAAATGATGTCGATAATGTGATAAAAATCATTAAAGAAGCTAAAAATCCAGAAGATGCTAGAAATGGTTTAATTGACACCTATGCATTTACTGAAACTCAAGCACGTGCAATTTTAACAATGCAACTGCAAAGACTTACAGGTCTTGAAATAGATAAAATACATGAAGAAGCAGATAATCTATCACTAAAGATTACTGAATATAAAGAAATCTTAGGTAATGAAGATTTAAAAATAGAGATTATTAGAAACGAACTTCAAGAAATTAAAGATAAGTATGATGATCCACGTATGTCTGAGGTAAATCTTTACGAAGATTTAGATATAGATAATGAAGACTTAATACCTGTTGAAGATATTGTTGTAACTGTTACAAATAATGGGTACATCAAGCGTATGAACTTAGATGAATACAAGCTTCAAAATAGAGGCGGGGTTGGCATGAGTGGGGTTAAGTTACATGATGATGACTTTGTTGAACACATCTCAATGACATCTACCCATGATTTCCACTTATTCTTTACCAATTTAGGACGTGTCTTTAAATTAAAAGGATACACATTACCTTCAGGTTCACGTCAATCTAAAGGTGTACCCGTTGTAAACTACTTAAACTTCCAACCAGGTGAAAAATTAGCAAGTTTTACAACCATTAAAGATTTTGATGATGAGAATCATTATCTATTCTTCGCAACTAAAAAAGGTATTGTCAAACGTACACATATCAACAACTATAAAAATATTAGACAAAATGGTATTATCGCAATTACCTTAAAAGAAAATGATGAGTTATTAGTTGTTAAATCAACAGATGGTAATAAACACATTCTACTTGGTGCATCAAACGGTAAAGCCATCCATTTCTTAGAAACAGATATTAGAGAAATTGGACGTACAGCAACCGGTGTACGAGGTATGGATATACCAAAAGATGAAGAAATCGTTGGATTTTCAGTCGTAGACGGCATTGAAGATGATATCTTAGTTATAACAGAAAACGGCTATGGTAAGCGTACATCTATTACTGAATATAGACTTCAAAACAGAGGCGGTAAAGGTGTTAAGACATTAAATGTAACAGATAAAAACGGTAAATTAAAAACATTACGTAAAGTTACAAATGATGAAGATATAATCGTCGTAAGTGATAGAGGTATTACAATACGTATGCCAATAGATCAAATATCACAAACAAAACGTGCAACCCAAGGTGTACGCATCATTTCATTAAAAGGTGATCAAAAAGTTGCAACAATCGCAATCGTTGATCATCAAGAAGCTGAAATCGAAGAAGTATTAGAAGTAGAAAACATCACACAAGAACAAATGCTTTTAAACAATCAAAAGAAAATAGCAGAAGCTGCAGAGTTAGAAGCATTGGAAGAAACAAGTGATCAAGATGATGAAAAAAGCGCTGAACAAACCAAACTAGATTTAGAATAATATAAAATTAAAGCCAGTTACTGAGACTATTAAGGTCCGATGTAACTGGTTTTTTTTGTTATAGCTTATCGTTGTATATAAATTTAATAGGAAGATAGAGCATAATTTAGATACGGTATGATTTTTCTTAAACTTGCATTTTATAAATGTTAAGATGTAAGTAGATGTAAGTCAAATGTTAATGAAAGATCGCTGCTATTTTGGAAAATGTAGACTATTTAGAAAAATACAGTAAATCAATAAGGGATAAGGGGAATCTTCAAGAAAAAAATTGATCGAAGAAATACTTAATAAAATTTTAGATTACTTGACGCTGGAAGATTTATATAATAAGACTAATAGAGCAACTGTATTTAAAAGATTATATATTGAAGAAGGCAATTTTAAAATGTTTGAAATTGCTTATGAGTTTCATATGGATACAAAAACACTTATGGTATATATATCAATCAAATTGAAACCAATCTCATCAGTGAAAAGCAATTTGGATCAAATCAAGCGGATAAATATATATTTGAGTATGATAACAAAGGCAGACTTGTAAATAAGAAATATAATGGTAAAAACGGTAGTACATATAAATATGATAAGTTTGATTTTATTACCCACATCACAAATCATGATTTAGGTATACATAAAGAGATATCTTATGACAGAAATGATAATATTAGCCAAGTCATATCTAAATTAGGAAGCATTATACTAAGTGACTATACATATACATATGATGATTTAAGTAGAATTACAAAAATTATACAAACCATAGGTAACAAGTCACTCGTTTATGATTTCATTGTAGAAGATAATATAAATGAACGGAATTATAAACGGTTAACTTGTACATACCAGGCAGATGATTTATCAGAAATCAAAACCGAAAAAATTTATGATGATGTCGGCAGATTAAAAACTAAGACATATCACAATCTAATTCAAAATTATAAGTATTATGAAGCGCATAAGGTATTAAACACCATGTCTACAGTAGAGACATTATTTGATGGTAGTTCATATATATATTCATATGACGAACTAGGTAACTTAATACATAGAATTCACTTAAAAGATGAAGTCGACATTTTAGAAATGAAAGCATTTGTTTATGATGCATTCAAACGCATTATTAAAGCCTCTACATATAATGGTCAAAATATGTTAATCCATGAATCAACGTTTACATACGATGATAGTGGTAATATCTTAGAAAGAAACGAAATAGATCATATAGGCGATGTAGTTACTTATTTGTATATTTATGATGATATAATTAAAAATAGGTTAAATAAGATTGTAAAATTAGAGCAGGATATAGAAACAGATTATAAAGTATTTGAATACGCAAATCAAAATAGGTTTAGACCATCAAAAATAAATGATAAAACCATTCTATACGAAGGTAGAAGTATCATTCAATATGATAATCAAATATATACATATAGTGAGCAAGGTATTCGAATTAAAAGATCAGATGAAATACAACAAACAAGTTATACTTTAGAAGGTATGAATGTTGTTAAATCAGAATATAAAGATCTAAATACACAAGAATTAGTAGAAATATATTATAGATTTGATGAGAACAATCAGTTATTTGGACTACAATATCAGGAACAAGAATATATCTATCAAAGAGACATCTTAGGACAAATACTAAGTATAGTTGACTTAAATGGTAAACCTATGGTTAAATATGCATATAGTGCATATGGCATACCAAGTATGCATGTCAACCAAGATAACATGACATTAAATGAACTACAGGTAGCTAATGCATTAAAGGAACATAATATCTATATATATAAAGGCTATATATATGATCAAGCAACACAGATGTATTATTTAAACTCAAGGTATTATGATCCATATGTAGGACGGTTTATCACATTAGATGATCCAAGTTATTTAAGCTTTAGTGATATCAATGGTATGAACCTTTATGCTTATTGTAGGAATAATCCTGTGATGTATACTGATGGGTACGGGACTAGTCCAGAGTGGTGGCAATGGCTACTTAGTGGTTCAATGGTTGTTGGAGGAGTTTTTCTTTTATTTGTACCGGGTATGCAGCTTGCAGGAGGTGCATTGATTGGCGGAGGACTAGGTTCTATAGCTGGGGGTTATATAGCAGAAGCAAATGGCTATAACTTTGATGTTGGTTACTCCATAGGGATGGGAGTAGGTGCTATTTTAGGTGCGGGTATTGCTTATTCTGTTCCTGGAGTTGGTCAACTTATGTCTAGTAGTTGGAGTTTTGGTTCACAAGCATTAATGACTGCGGGTGGACAAATAGTATTGACACAAGGGATTACAATTACAGGAGCACAAGTCTTAGCTGGTACGGGGGCATTGGCTTTAGGCGGATTCGTCTTGTTCGCAAAAGGTTTTGGCTCAAGAATGGGTCATAATCAATATGAAAACAAACAAATTGATCAACTATCAAAAAAGTATAATTTAAGTAGATCACAAAGAAGGATTTTGCACGAATATATTTCAAAAAGGAACTATTCATATAAGAAAATTGAAGAAATAATAATAGAACTATTTTTTAGTTAGGAGAATTCCATGTATAATTTTAATATAAATAAACTTTATGATGTTTTTAAAAAAACAAATATGAGATTACAGAGTATCCAATTTACAAGAGGTCTAGGGTTGATTGAAAATTATTTTTCATTAGTATTTAAAAGTGAAAATGAAACTATAGTTATTGAAGTTGAAACTGATTTCAGAATTAGAAATAGTGAAAAGATTCTACTTGCATTCAACGATTTATATATTGATCAAAAAGGTAGGGAATTATCTGTCAGGAGGTTTCGAAGCCAAAAAGATATAGAGAAAACATATTTAAGTGTGGCCTTAAGTGAATTAAATAAATATATATTAAATCTAAATATTATTAATGTTGAAATAAAAGCATATGGCGATATTTATATTTTCTTTGAGAACAATTTAGTTGTTGAAATATTTAATGATACCCATTTAGATGATGTAGTATTGTATCGAATTACAAGAGAAAATGTAGAAGAAATAATAACTTATGAAGTTAAATATCTAAATGAAGAATTAGTCATATCTCAAAATTAATTTTTTATATAAGTATATGGAATTATACTTAAGTTTTACTGGTAAAAGTTACCAGAAATAACACCGAATAAGTTTAGTTTTACTGTTACGCGGAACGTGGCTATACTAATAGCCACGTTATCTAGTACTAAAATGTACTA
>JBAYTJ010000028.1:0-12272 GCA_041675665.1 Acholeplasma sp.
ATAAGAATTCACCCATATGACCTTTATTAAAATATGTCTTGAAAAATCCGTTACCTGATTTTTTATGATACCCCGTTGAATAGATGGTTATAACATCATAAATGAATAATAAAATCTTCATAGTCGTTCTGATTGTGATTGCTATCACCATACCGATGAACATACTGATGTTAAATATTACATCAAATATATCACCTTGTCGTTTACTTTTCTTTGCCATTTTCTGCCCCTTTTTTTGCTTGATAAGCACATTATATAGGGTATAAAAATAAAAGATAGATGTTGTGAAAATCAAGCAACATCTATCTTATATTTGTGAAAAGTATTCAACATTTAATCTTTATATAATTTTTTATGCGTACTGCCATAAGCATCAAAGATGATTTCATACCGATTATAATACTTAGATATTAATACAAAATCTATGGCATTGATAAGAAAATGTATTAAACTCATTATGAGCAAAACCAAGTTAAAATAGCCAGGTGTTATAAACAATAGCACCGCTACAGCAAATTGTAAGCTGCTGATAATCATTAAAAATACACTTTGTTGGTAGCCCTCAAATTGATGCTCATATCTGACCTTTTTATGTTTGAACGGTAGTTGTATTGTCGCAACACATACAAAGACTATAAAATACACTTGTAAAACATAATAGAAACCATGTGTAATAACTTCATCTGGTGTCAGATTAGCTATATTTAGTGCGCCAACTGAAAATAAGATGAACGCGATAATAACCAAAATTATCCTAATAAAAATATGTCGATTCATTGAAGGCTTTTTCAATGCATCTGAGGCATAATATAAATCATCTGTATAGTTTAATATATAAGACTCTTTACGCCTTAAATAATTAAAGTATAAAAATAAACCAAACCCTATAGATAATAAGTTTAATAATATGAAGTTTACAGAATAACTCATCAACACCAAGGACATTAATGCAATCACTAAAAACGACATCAACATCATAGTTACTAATAGTAACGGTTTTTTTAATATATACTTATAATTTATAAATAGTTTAATCTTTTGTGGAATCATTGGTTCAAATCCTTCACTAGCTGCTTGATGTCTCATACGTTCTTTTTCAGTATAATAAAGGAGATTAACACTAATGTTAAAGTACTCACTTGCTTGATGGATTTGTTCGGGACTCATATTTGAGGCACCACTTTTCCATTTAGATAAGAGGGTACGGTCTAAGTTATTTGCTTTTGCATATGCAGACATAGTTTTCTGATTATTTTTTAAATATAAAAAGAAGTTATCATGTATGACCTCTTGTCTTCTTAAGGTATGTTCCATATTAAATTTAGTCTCCTTTTAAACGTTATAAAGCCATTTTAACACACATATAAATATATATTAAAAAAAGAATAACTGTTTAAGTTATTCTTTGTCAGATTCTTCAGATTCTATTGTTGCAAAATATCTACTTAATGTATCTTCGTAATGTGTAAAATCTTCCTCGGAGTTTTCTCGCATGATCATCTCTCTTAAACGTTTAGGAATAAATACACGTATTTCTTCATCATTATAGCCCACTTGCATGCGCTTTGCATCGACAATAATTGGACGTTTTAAGACAGATGGGTGTGTAATAATAAAGTTTTTAAGTTCGGATACAGACATATCTTCAACTTCTAATTCTTGTTCTTTAAAGACTTTAGAACGTGTTGAAATAATGTCATCAAATCCATTTTCAGCGTGATGTAACATCATCTCAATATCGGTATCATCAATGCGGTGGTTGAATAAATTCTTTTCCTCATATGCTACCTTATGCTCATCGAGCCACTTTTTAGCTTTACGACATGATGAGCAACTTGGAGTCGTATAAATTGTAATCATCTTTAGTCTCCTCCTAATCATGCTTGTCTATTTTGACGTGAAGTTTCCTTCAAGAGTGTCTACTGTTATTATATAGTTTTGTCAAACAATTTACAATAGCAAACAAAGAAATAACTTTTAGCCTCAAAGTGAAAACGTATTCATTGGATGTTTTTGCATATAATTACATGTTTTCTTTAATTTTTCACATTTTATTGATATAATTGCTATAACTTATTTAAGGAGCGTGGACCATATGTCAAAATGGGATTTATCAGTCTTTTATGCAAATGATGAAGCATGGGAAAAAGACTTTAATGTACTAAAATCACAAGTATCAGAATTCAACAACTTTAAGGGTAAGCTTGGTGACTTTGAAAGTTTTAAAGCATATCATAAATTTGATGAAGAACTAACAAAACTTATCTACAAAGTATATGCTTATGCACATTTAGCGTCTGATTTAAATTTAAAAGACACTAAAAAGATGCAAATGAACCAACAAGTTGGTTTATTACTATCTCAATTAAGTCAGGTTACAGCATTTGTTTCCCCTGAGATTATTGCGTTAGGTGAAGACACTGTATTAGGGTTTGTGGAAAAAGATGACTTTTTAAAACCATTTAAATTCCCTTACCAAAAATTATTTAGAGGTCAAAAACATATCTTAGATGCTAAAAGTGAGCAGTTATTATCTAACTATTCACCAATTAGAACGATTCCAACATCTTTATATCAAGCACTTTCTACAATTGATCGTAAGGATGAAACAATTAAATTATCAGATGGTAGTGATGTTTTAGTTTCACAACCTCAATTTAGAGCCTTAATTGAAGATGCACCAACTGCAGCTGATAGAAAAGCAATCTTTGAATCTCTATATAGAAAATACGTTGACAACAAAACAGCTTTTGCATCTACATACAATTTAGTGTTACAACAACTATCTGCAAATGTTAAAAACAGAGGTTATGAATCTACACTAGATGCTGCATTGTTTAACAATAATATTCCAACATCTGTATTTTTAAATTTAAAAGATACAGCTTATGAAAATACACATACATTAAAACGATATATCAAATTAAGAAAGAAAGCATTAGGGCTCGATGAATACTTTACATATGACCGTTTCTTACCACTTGCAAAATCTGGTAAAAAATACCCATATGATGAAGCTAAAACATTATTCTTAGAAGCCATCAAAGACTTTCCAAAAGAGTTTTTAGATAATCAAAAAGAAGCCATCAAAGATGGATTCGTTGACGCTGCACCTGCAGATGGTAAACGTAGTGGTGCTTATTCTTCTAGCATGTATGGCCATCATCCATTTATCTTATTAAACCATAATGATACATTAGATGCAGTCTTTACATTAGCACATGAGGCTGGACACAGTGCACACTCAATTTTCTCAGATAATGCACAACCAATGCCAATTTCTAATTACACAATATTTGTTGCTGAAATTGCATCCACATTTAATGAACATGCATTGTTAGATTATTTATTAGAAAAATCAAATTCTAAAAAAGAAAAAATTGAACTTCTATCTTTAGCAATTGACAATATTCATTCAACTTTCTATCGTCAAACATTATTTGCAACATATGAATATGAAGCAAATAAACTTGTCAGTGAAGGTAAACCAGTCAATGATAAAGCATTAAGCCAAATAATGATTGACTTGTATAAGCATTATTATGATCTAGATATTACTAAGGAACCTGGTAAACAATATGTTTGGGCATACATTCCACACTTATTCTATACACCATTTTATGTGTACCAATATGCAACAGCATTTAGTGCATCCTTAAAGATCTATGAAAACGTAAAAACAAAACAACCTAAAGCATTTGATAACTATATTGCTATGTTAAAAACAGGTGGTTCAATGTACCCAGTTGATGAAGCAAAAGTTGCCGGGGCTGACTTAACTAAAAAAGAATCCTTCCAAGCGGTGGTTACACGTATGGAATCATTACTTGACCAGCTAGAAGTTCTATTAAATGAATAAAATTGATTGACAATTTTTATAAAAACTATACAATATAAATAAGCAATGATAAGAACAAGTAGCGACTTAACATTTAATTAGAGACCTATAACTTGGTGAAATATAGGAAATATTAAGTAGTGAATGGACCTTGGAGCTTACACAACTAAACATTAAGTGCACATACTCATGTGAACTAAGGTGGTACCGCGAAATTAATTTCGTCCTTAGAAGTTTATACTTTTAAGGACGAATTTTTATTGAATGAAAGGAAATACATATGAAACGACTCGTATCAGGCATCAAACCAACCGGTGAATTAACCCTTGGCAACTATATTGGTGCAATCAAACAATTTGTTAGACTGCAAAATGAATTACCAGACACTGAATTCTTCATTTTTATTGCCGACTTACATGCAATTACAACACCGCAGGATAAGCAGTTACTAAAAAAGCGTGTTCGAGAAATTGCAGCATACTATATCGCATGTGGTTTAGACCCAAACCGTGTGAACTTATTTGTGCAATCTGAGGTGATGGAACATGCAATGCTTGCCTATATTATGGAGTCAACGGCCTATATCGGTGAAATGGAGCGTATGATTCAGTTTAAAGAAAAACGTGCAAATCAAACGGAAGGTGTTCGTACCTCCCTTTTAACCTATCCTGCCTTAATGGCTGCAGATATATTATTATATGATGCAAGTATTGTGCCTGTTGGCGAAGACCAAACACAGCATTTAGAGTTAACACGTACACTCGCTGAGCGGTTTAACAACCAATATGGTGATACATTTATTGTCCCTGAAGGGCACGTCACTAAAGTTGGTGCAAAAATCAAAGACCTACAAGATCCAACTAAAAAAATGAGTAAATCTGATGACTTATCATTAAAGTCATATATCTTGTTACAAGACAATTTAAATCAAATCAAAAATAAAATTAAATCCGCTGTGACAGACTCTGATACAAAAATTATATTTGATGAGAAAAATAAACCTGGTATTTCAAACTTACTCACCATTTATGCAGCACTCACTGATATGTCCATTAAAGACATTGAAGCCAAATACCAAAATGAAACGACTTATGCTGGTTTCAAGTCAGATTTAGCGGATATTGTATCCAATCATATTGGTGAAATTCAAGCAAGGTATCAAGAATTAATGCAATCAAATACACTAGATGAAATCTTAGATGCGGGTGCAGCAAATGCATCAAAGTATGCGCAAAGAAAACTTTCAAAAGTCTTATTTAAAATGGGCCTAAAAAGAAAAAAGTGATTTCTAATCACTTTTTTTTGTATTTAAATTGTTATAGTATGCTGTTATAGCTTCTGGTTTTAATGGTCTTGATAAATAGAATCCTTGAACAAAGTCGCACTGCATGGCTCTTAATTTATCAAGTTGTTCTTTAGTCTCTACACCTTCTGCAATGACCTCAATATCCATATCATGAGCAAACTGAATTAGTTGTGCAACCATAAGTTCATACTTTCTTATTGATAAATGATCAATAAATGACTTATCTATTTTTAGAAAATCCATCGGAATTTTTACTAAGTTAATTAATGAATTATATCCTGTACCAAAATCATCAATAGATATTTTAATACCTAAATCTCTTAATTCATTAAATATACCAATAAGTGCTTTTGTATTATCAATGACACCACTTTCTGTAATTTCTAATTCGATCAGTTTAGGATCAATTTGTTCATTACGAATAGTTTCCATAAAATAATTCATAAACTCTTTATTGTTGAAATCTTTATGCGAAATATTGATTGAAGTCTTAACTGATATACCTGAACTTTTCCATTCATTACATTGCTCAATTACCTTTTTAAATACCACTTTTGTAATCTCATTCATAATACCTGTTTCTTCTGCAACCGGAATGAAAACACCTGGACTGATAATACCTTTTAAAGGATGATTCCAACGGATTAAAGCCTCAACATTATAATCAAATTCATTACTCAAATCTATTTTGGGTTGATACTCTAAATAAAACTCATCATTTTTTAATGCATGTAGTAGTTCTGGAACCAGATCACCTTGAAGTTTACTTTTTCTTTCCATTTCATAATCATATACATGTAAATCAAAATCATTGGTTGTTTGATCTAAGATAATAGCTATTTTTTTAATGGCATCATTTGAATCACTAATATGTTTAGGATATTCGATAATAGCACCATTAATAAGTAGCCCAACTTTGTAGTCTTCTATATGAATATAGTTCGCTGTTTTATTTATGAAACGTTTCCCAATATCTACTGCTTTTTCATAATCCATCAAAGGTAGTAAAACTGCAATCTCGTTAGAATATACTGAATATATCCCTTCATTGGTAAATTCAAGTGCCAAATCCAAAGCTTTTTTTATTACCTTTGTACCCATATCATAACTGATATTTTGTCGGATACTGTTCATATTTACAATTCTAAAACCGATTAATTGAAACGGGGTTTCAGTTTCAATTAGCTGATCAATATCAACCTTTAATTTATTAAAGTTTGGATAGTTTGTTAATGTATTTGTATACAATCTATTAATCTCTAGCTTTTGAAACATTTTTAAACGGATACTTAAAAGCGAGCTTACAATGCCCATAGTAGAAAACATGAACGTTCTAAATATCCATGTTGCTGGTATTTGCATAAGTCCAAGTGCAACATCTTGTGGCATGAGTGGTCCAATTAAGATGCCTGCAAATATTGACATCAAAATGGTTATCCATATATTAAAAGCATATGCTGTTAATAGTATTGGTATATACATTAAATGGGTTGCAGAATAATTTACGCCACCTGTCATATATACAATCAGAGAAAGCATAACCATTAAAACCGTGTTAAATATTAAGTTTAAAATGAATTTAGTTCTAGAATCCAAATCTAAGTTTAATAATCCCATATATCCCCCGATATAATAATGAATGAATTAAATGTCTCTTGCTTTAATTTCATTATACTATAATTATTGTGTTTATTCGTCTAACTGCTATATAAGTCTATTTTTTATCGCATTACTAACTAAATAGATTAAAAATAAAACATGGATTGCTAACTAAAACAATCTATGTTTATTATTTTTTAGTATTATGTTTAATAGCTTCAAACTTTCTAACAGGGAACTCATGTTCGCCATCACGTTGTAAATAACTGTCAGTTAACATTTCTACTTTAATATGGTTACCTTTATAAAATTTTACAAAACTACTAAATATTTTATGCCAGCCTAAATATATCGTAGGAAAAATAATAATGATAAGCCATCTTGGTATCTTTTTAATAACAACCAATTCCAAATGATCTAGCCCACGTTTCATCTTCGGTGCCAGTTTCATACCACCACCAAAAAATGGTGAATTCATTGCAGTAACAAACCAGACCTTATTTTCTTTCCAGTGTTTTCCATCCACATCAATCAAGACTGATACCGGTTCATAATTCATAAACGACTTAAATGCGTTTTTAAAATAATTTGACTTGCTTTTGGCTTCTTTAGAACGGTTTACATTGTAACAAACTAAACCGTCTAAACCAACACCAGCACCATTTAAAAATAACTCTTCTTTATCATTGACTTTGAGTATCGGCAGATTTTCAAGATGTGGTTTAACATCAACTAAACCATTTTTAACCTTGATGCTACGCATAAAATCATTGCCAGTACCTGCTTTATATATAAAGATTTGTGGTTTAACCTGAATACCTCGTATTTGATTAACAACACGGTTTAAAGTGCCATCACCACCAATTAAAATCATACGATCATGTGCATCATAACCATCCAAAAACCCTCGAACATCCTCAATTTCTAACACATTGATAATCTGGGTATCAATGTTTTTTTCAAGCGCACGTTTAGCTAACTTTTCTGCAATCTTTATATTTTTACCCTTGTTTGATAATGGGTTGTACAAAATAATATCCATAAATTTACTCAAATACGATTAATGCGTACTTTTTCTTTCCTCGTCTAATAATACTATATGTATCAAACGCTTTTACAACGTTTGATAAATCAAATGTGTTATCTTGTATTTTATCACCATTGATACTAATTGCACCGTTAGATACAAATTCTCTAGCTTCTCTGTTTGATTTAGCTAAGCCGGATTTAACAATTAACTCGATATAACTTTCATCCTTAACATGTACAACATCTAAAACACGTTCTAAAGTTTTATATGCATCTTTAGATAAACCATCAAACTCACCACTAAATAATGCATGTGTCACTTTAAGCGCTGTATTTAATGCATCTTTACCATGTACTATAGTTACAACAGCTTCTGCAAGTTCTTTTTGTGCATGTCTAAGTTCGGTTTTTTCTTTGTGGATTTCAAGTATTTCATCAATCTCAGACTTTTCTTTTAATGTAAGTAATTTCAAGTAGTTTTCAATATCAGCATCACTACTATTTAAAAAATACTGGAACAACTCATATGGACTCGTCAGTTCCTTATCTAACCATAATGCACCAGACTCTGATTTACCAAATTTGGTGCCATCTGATTTTAATAATAACGGACTAGACAAACCAACGGCTTCATTCTTACCAAGAACTCGACGAATAAGCTCCAAACCTGATGTTAAGTTACCCCACTGATCAGAACCACCAAACTGAATTTTAACATCATACTTTTGATATAAGTGAAGCCAGTCAATCGACTGTAAAATCATATATGAAAACTCAGTATAAGAAATACCAGATTCCAGTCTTTTTTGAACAGTATCTTTATGTAACATATAAGATACACTAAAATGTTTACCATAATCTCTTAAAAATGAAATTAAATCAATTTTAGATAACCATTCATAGTTATTGATAAACATAACATCACCAGCAATTAAAGTTCTAATTTGATCTTCAATTTTTTGTGCATTTGCTAATGATTTTTCTAATGTTAAAAGTGACCTTTCACTTGTTTCTCTAGGATCTCCAATTAAACCCGTGCCACCACCAATAACAACAACTGGCGTATGACCATGTTTTTGTAAATACAGCATACGTACAATTTGTACTAAGTGACCTACTGTTAAAGACTCACCTGTTGGGTCATAACCGACATAAAATTTAATTTTTCTATCATTTAATAATTCACGTGCAAGATTAAGATCACTAACATCTTTAACCATACCTCTATATTCCAATTTACTGAATAAATCCATATTATCACTATCCTTTTTTACTATTCTATATTATCATATTTTAAATAAAAATACGTCCTTAGGTTGAAAAACCAACCTAAGGACGAATAAATATACTTCGCGGTACCACCTTAGTTCACATAGCTATGTGCACTTAAATTTGTTACAATGATCTCGTTAGTTGTAATTCATATATATAATTAACTTCTAGTCTTCCACCATTTACTAGATCGCTTAATTTAGTTTATATATACTACTGTGACTTAAGTCAACAATCGATTAAATTGATTCTCTTGAAATAATTCTGTGTGGTAAGATGATTCTTGTATTCTCAACATCTTGAGATTGCATGAGTTTTGTTAATAAGCGCATCGATACAGCACCAATATCATAAACCGGAATATCAATAGATGTTAATTCTGGTCTGGATAAGCTTGCATATTTCGTATTTTGGAAACCTGCAATCTTTAAATTTTTCGGAACTTCTTTACCGTTATTAATTGCAGTATTTAAAAATGAAACAGCAATAGAGTCTCTAACAGCAATCGCACCATCAACGTTTATATCAGCAAAGAATGTTTCAAAGTGTGGTTTATTAATTGCTGTATCACCACTGGTTCTAAAAATCATTGGTTCAAGATTTGCTTCAACCATTGCTTTTGTGTAACCTTCTTCTTTTTTATCATTCACACTATAACGTCTTGCAGTACTTAATAAATAAATATCTTTACAATGTTTTTCAATTAACTTCTTAGTGATTTCATAACCTGCTTTAACATAATCAATTGAAACCGTTGGTACAATTGGATCTGATGTTGCAACGTTTGCAAACACATAAGGTATTTTATTATCATTAAACATACGTTTAATTAATTCAACATCTTTATCACTTAATTCATCGTTTAAATACAATATACCATCAACTTGTTCTGCAACAATGTTTTGTAATGTGTCTAAAACATCAGCCTCATCATGAATAGTAAATAGCTTGATTGAATACTTATACTTTTCTGCAATGTCAGCAATACCACCTAACATTTCTGAAACAGATGCTCTTGTAATGTCTGAAATAACAACACCTACTGTTGTTGTCTTTCTACTTGCAAGGCCTCTGGCAATAACATTTGGTCTATACCCTAATTCCTTAATAACTTTTAAAACACGTAAACGTGTTTCTTCTTTTACTTTTTCTGGTGAATTTAAAACTCTGGAAACTGTAGCAAGCGAAACGCCAGCTGCCCCAGCAACATCATAAATAGTTGCATTACTCATAGATATCACTCCTTTAATAATTGAAATTATATCACAAATTGTAAGCACTTACAATATGTAATGTAACAAAATGAAAAAACTTTCATAAACTGAACATATTATACATGATATGACACAATTATTAAAGAAAAACACTTCGACTTCGTCAAAGTGTTTTTAGTGTTGTGATTAGTTTTGTTTCTTTTCTTTAATACGTGCAGCTTTTTTACTTAATGTACGAATATAAAATAATTTCGCGCGACGTACGATACCAAAACGAACGACTTCAATACGATCAACAGCAGGTGAGTGGATTGGGAAAGTTCTTTCTACCCCGATACCATTTGATACTTTACGTACTGTAAATGTTTCACCAATGCCAGCGCCTTGACGTTTGATAACCAAACCTTCAAATAACTGGATTCTTTCTTTCGCGCCTTCTTTAATTTTAACGTAAACACCAACAGTGTCTCCGGCATTAAAGTTTGGACGTTCAATTAAGTGCTTTTTAGTGATTTCAGCGATTAACGCTTGACCTTTTAGTTTTGCCATATAACGATTCTCCTTATTCTACGTCTGTTCTTGAGCCAATATATTACTCAGCGGACCAGCGTGCCTTATAAATTATACATGAAACACTATTTGGTTTCAATGTTTTTCTTAATTTTGTTTAAGATCTTACTTTCTTCTTTTGTAAGTTCTCTTGTCTTTAATAAATCTGGACGTTTCATAAAAGTCTTTTCAAGACTCTTTTCTAAGCGCCATAAACGGATGTTTTCATGATGTCCTGACTTTAATACCTCTGGTATGCGCATATCTAAATATTCATCAGGTTTTGTATACTGTGGATATTTAAGTAATCCTTGCTGATGGGTATCTTCCATATACGATGCTTCATTAATAACACCAGGTATTAATCTTGTAATGCTATCTGTAATCACCATCGCTGGTATCTCACCACCAGTTAAGACATAATCACCAATACTTATTTCTTCATCAATTAAATTTTGAATACGATCATAATACCTTCATAATGCCCACAAATTAAAATTAAATGCTTGATTTCATCACGCCATTTGGTTGCTACTTGTTGATTGTAGACATTACCTTGGGGTGAGAGTAATACTGTATATGTTTCTTTAGTTTTTAATTTGTTGATAAGTTTATGAAATGGTGGATAAATCATTAACATCCCTGCACCACCACCATACGGTGTATCATCAATCTTGCCACCTTTTAAATCTGTATACAATCTTAAGTCGTGAATGTTAATCTCAACACGGCCATCTTCAATTGCATGCTTGATTTTTGAGGTTATAAGAAACTGATCAAAGAATTGCGGGAATATTGTAATAATATCTATAATCATATTAAGCCTTCTATTGTCTCTATGTGAATAGATTCTTCATTAACTTCTTTAATGAAAGCATCTACAAACGGAATAAGTACTAAATTATTATCTATTCTTTGAACTCTTAATAAATAGCCTTGTGGGACATCTACAAGTTCTAAGACTGTTCCAATCAAATAATTATGTTGGTCATATACCTTTAAGCCAATTAATTTTGGCAAATGAAATGAATCCGCATCTAATATTTCGGGTTCTTCATTTGTATATATTTCTTGTTGTTTTAAGTGTTCCACTTCAGTTAAAGTTGGATAGCCTTCAAATGCGACTAAGAATAAATCATTTTGTCTTCGAACAGATTTGATTGTATATGTTTGATCACCAATAATTAAATCATGACCTTTTATAAAACGCTCGAAATCTGTATTGGGTTTAATTTTAACTTCCCCTTTGATGCCGTGGGTTTGTACCACTTTACCAATTGAATACAACATTTAATTAAAACGCATCGATGTCTAAATGGACACGCTTGCCAACTTTAGATGCACCTGCATAAACAATAGTACGGATTGCAGTTGCAATCTTACCACCTTTACCAATCACACGACCTAAATCTTGCTCACTTACAAGTAATTGCACATGAATGATTTGATCATCTGAAGATAAAAT
>JBAYTJ010000029.1:0-11927 GCA_041675665.1 Acholeplasma sp.
GTTTTTTGTAAAACTCTATTGGTTCTAAGTAATCTCCTGTAATTTCTAGGGGATTGACATCATCTTCTAAACTTAAATTAACGAGTTCTTTTTTGACACGAACATGCATCTTTTTAAAAGCATGCCCTTCCGCTTCATCAATCTTAAAAAATGTATCTTCAAAGCCTTCAATTAATCTTAAGTCATTCATATATTTATCTGTTTGTTCTACTGTTCCAGATAAGGTACCATTTATCCCTTCGGTGGATACTAAAATACGACCCAAAATACCTAAATCTTTACAATAGGCTAAATGGTCATCTTTAAATGTTTCTGGGTTTTCAATGTGTGTATACTTATAATATAAGAGTACTCTATAATTTTTTCGCATATAAATCTTCCTTTTTTAAAACAGTTATGGCTTTAATTATACATAAAAGGTCTATTTCTTACAATACATTTGCGTATATTTATCATAATTAGCACTCTATACTTGACAGTGCCAAAATATCGTATTATAATATATCTAGAAACTAAATATAAAAGGAGACAATCATATGCAATTTAATCCTATAGAAGATTATTCTAAAGATCCTGAATTATTAAAAAAATTTGGTCGCAATATTGTTGATTTAGTGAAAGCGGGTAAAGTCGATCCGGTCATTGGTCGTGATGATGAAATTCGTCGTATTATAAAAATATTATCCCGTAAAACTAAAAACAACCCTGTATTAATTGGTGAACCAGGTGTTGGTAAAACTGCCATCGTAGAGGGTTTAGCACGTCGAATTGTTGACAAAGATGTACCCTTAACTCTACAAAATAAAATCGTCTATGAACTTGACCTTGCCCAACTCGTTGCAGGGGCAAAATTTAGAGGCGAGTTTGAAGAACGCCTAAAAGCAGTGTTAAATAAAATTAAAGAAAGTGATGGTCAAATCATTCTCTTTATTGATGAATTACATAACATTGTAGGTGCAGGTCGTGCAGATGGTGCGATGGATGCATCAAACATCTTAAAACCAATGCTTGCACGTGGTGAGCTTCACTGTATTGGCGCAACCACGCTAAATGAATATCGCCTTTACATCGAAAAAGATAGTGCATTAGAAAGAAGATTCCAAAAAATAACTGTTCAAGAACCTACAATGACTGATACCATCTCTATTTTACGTGGTTTAAAAGATCGTTTTGAAGCACACCATGGTGTACATATTGCTGATAGTGCAATCATTGCTGCAACCAATCTATCCGCAAGATATATAACAGACCGCTTCTTACCAGATAAAGCAATCGACTTAATTGATGAAGCATGCGCATCGATTCGTATGGAAATTGATTCAATGCCGGTTGAACTTGATGTGGTGCAAAGAAAACTGCTACAATTAGAAATTGAAAAATCAGCTCTATCAAAAGAAAATGATGCACATAGTAGGGAACGTTTGAATAAAATTCAAATAGAAATTGATCAGTTACACACTGAAGAAAAAAGCTTAAAAGCAAGATGGGAAAAAGAAAAATCTCAACTCAGTATATCTAAACAAAAAAAAGAGAGCTTAGAGAACTTAAAAAATGCATTAAATACAGCTTATAATGAAGGTAATTATTCAAAAGCTGCAGAACTTCAATACTCAAAGATACCTGCACTAGAAAAAGAGATTATTGAACTATCTGACACTAATACAGAAAATAAATTACTCACAGAAACTGTAACTTCTGAATCTATCGCTGAAATCGTCAGTCGTTGGACCCATATTCCAGTAACAAAACTCGTTTCAGGTGACAGAGAAAAACTAAAAAATTTACGTCAGAGTTTAGGTTTACGTGTACTTGGGCAAGACCATGCATTAGAACTTATTAGTGATGCTATATTACGCCATAGAGCAGGTATTAAAGATCCAAATAGACCAATTGGTTCATTCTTATTTTTAGGACCAACTGGAGTTGGTAAAACTGAAGTTGCTAGATCATTAGCAGAAAATCTGTTTGACTCAGAAAATCATATGGTTCGTATTGATATGTCTGAATACATGGAGTCACATAGTGTGTCTCGTCTAATTGGTGCTCCTCCAGGCTATGTTGGCTATGATCAAGGCGGTCAACTCACAGAAAAAATCAGACGAATGCCTTATGCAATTGTATTATTTGATGAAATCGAAAAAGCTCATCCTGAAGTATTTAATATTCTACTACAAGTCTTAGATGATGGTCACTTAACAGATGGTCAAGGACGTAAAATTGACTTTAAAAATACCGTCATTATTATGACTTCTAACTTAGGCTCACAGTACTTACTTGAACAAACTAAGGATAGTAAAGATAAAATAGATCAACTCATCAAACAATCATTTAAACCTGAATTTCTAAACCGTATCGACGAAATCATTACCTTTAACCCACTGGGCTTTAAAGTCCAAGTAGATATTGCAAGAAAACTCTTAAATGAGCTTGAAGTCAAACTAAAGTCTGAAAATATTTACATTACACTTGGTGAGGATGTTCAAAAATATGTCATTAAAAATGGATTTAACGAACAATTTGGTGCAAGGCCACTGAAACGATATATTCAAAGACAAATCGAAACATTTATTGCAAAAGCAATCATTTCAGAAGAAATCTTGCCAAACAAAAATTATACAGTCACCATTGATAATGATGCACTCAAAGTGAATCTTATGGATTAAAGAAATATCCCTATCACTTTTGGTGATAGGGATATATTTATTTTTGAATTTGTTCTAATAGATAACCTTCACGAATACCATATTTGCTGACTTTAATTTGTTCAACATTAAAATATGTCATTAACGTATCTAAAATAACTAAACCTGGCATGATTGTATGAATACGTTCAGGTATCATGCGAATAATTGATAAGTATGTTTTCTTCTTAGTTGGATCAATTTTACCAATCAAGTCTTTAATATTGTGTTTAGTTAAACTTGTAAATCTTTTTTGGTAGAAATTTGATAGTAAAACATGTGCAGCATTAATTGTACCACCAATACCATATGCATCTTTTATATCAATTTGTTCGACTTTATGTTGCTTAAGTGCACCAATAACTGCCCCAGAAATACGCTCCATTTCATTTTTTGTAGGAAATATTTCTTTAACATAGCTAATATAGGTATTTAGGGAACCTAAACTTAAAGATGCACTATCTTTGAGTTTACTGCCACTAATTAAACTAATTTCTGTAGAACCACCACCAATATCAATGATTAACCCTTTATCAATTTTATGCTCGATAGCAACCCCTTTATATCCATAAAGTCCTTCTTTATCCTCATCAAGCAGTTCTACGGTTAACCCAGATGCACGTTTAATACGCGTTAAAATTTCATTTTGATTTCTTGCTTCTCTTATGGTTGCTGTTGCAATCACATACATCTTTTCTAATGCGTATGATTGACCAAATTCTAAAAAATCTTTAACAACACGGATTGCTGAGTCAATACCTAGATCTGATAAATAACCTTCTGGCAATAAATAACTTGCAAGT
This sequence comes from Acholeplasma sp., assembly GCA_041675665.1. GTDB lineage: Bacteria > Bacillota_I > Bacilli_A > Acholeplasmatales > Acholeplasmataceae > Acholeplasma. Next base: position 3,485 of record JBAYTJ010000029.1, read on the forward strand.
CCAACCACTTCTCTTTTAGAAAATATATTTTTTAAGTTTTTACCATCATAACTAAATATTTCTAATCTCAAAGAGTTTGATCCTAAATCAATAACACCATAGTTCATTTGATATCACCATCCTTATACTTATATAATATCAAAATTTATAGGTTTTGTATGTAACTTTTACACATAAATTGTTTGTAAATATGTTAAATACTTGATATGATAATATAAAGGAGATTTTATCTATGAAAAAAACATATAATTTGGGATTACTAACTGGTGGCATTATATTAATGCTTGCACTCATTGCATCATTTGTTTTACAAGATTATTTTACCCCGTCATTTCTAACACTAAGTTTTACCTTTGATACATTTGTATTAATTGCTGTTGCATTTATCTTAATCCTGCAATTTAAGTCGTATGCTAAAATTGCAGCCATTATACTAGTTGTCTATGGTGCTTTCAATATTCTTTATGGTATTGTTGGTAGTTATGAACTATCTAGTTTGTTAGGTTCAATGGAAATTGAGGTTATCTTCATTCTAGGACTTCTACTGGCACATGTTATATTTGAAATTTCAGTGTTGTTTGTCTTACTTCATGTAACGCAACCAAGATTTGATATAAAATTTACTAAAAAGTTTGTTATGATTGCATTAATTGTATCACTCGTACTTTTAGTAGCTATATCACCACTTGTTACACCTGCAAACTTCCAGTCTATTGTAAGAATGATTTTCTCTATTCTTTCAATTGGTGCACTTTATTTATGTGTCTATTTAATGGTTACAGAAAAAGTTGATGAACCAGAACCGCTATTGGATAATATAAAAATCAAGCAACAAGAGTTAACTAGACTTTATGAACGCGGTATTATTACTCAAGAAGAATATGAAATACGTTTAGAAAAAAATAATAAATCTTAATAAAAAGCGTTTATACCATTTGGTATAGACGCTTATTTTTTCGTTTGCTTTAATTTTAAAATCTTATTTAAATGCTCTACCTCTAGTGGTTGGTGGTAGTAAAATCCTTGTACATAATCCACATCATATTGCTCAAGTATTTTTATTTGTTCGATTGTTTCCACACCTTCTAATACTGTCTTTTTAGACATTGAGTGTGATAAATCCAATACAAATTTTAGAAAATAGCGTTCAGTAATTGATTTATCAATTGTAGCAATAAAGTCTTTATCCATTTTAATAATATCAACAGGTAAATGTTTAAAGTATGTTAATGATGAGTAGCCACTACCAAAATCATCAAGAGCAACCATAAAGCCTTTTGCTTTAAGTGACTTTAAGACTAGAATTGTTTGATCGATATTCTCCAAAACCATTGACTCAGTAATCTCTAAAATGACTTGGTTATGATGAATACCATGCTTATGGATATAACTTTCGATGTCTTCAATAAAGTTTGGGTGCATTAATACTTTAGGTGATATATTAATATCCACGGTCAAAAATTTGCCTAAATCATTCCATATTTTAATTTGACTAAATACAGTATCATAAATGAAATGTGTCAATTCTAAAATAGACCCTGAAATTTCTGATAAGTATATAAAATTATTTGGTGGAATTTGACCCATAATCGGGTGTTTCCACCGCATAAGAGCTTCCAACTTTTCTATTTTTCCGGTTTTAAAATCTAGTATCGGTTGATAGACCATATAAAACTCATTGTTATCTAAAGATGGTTTAATAGCATGTGTAATTTCATATTCTCTTTCTTTAGCTTCATGCATAAAGGTATTATATATAACAACTTGGTCTTTACCATTTTTCTTAGCAGCTGATAATGCTAGATTTGAATATCTAAGTACATCGCTATAGACCTTACCATGTTGTGGGTACAATGCAACACCTGCAGAAGCTGAATAAAAGTATGCTTCACTTTGTTTTGACATGAGGTGTTTAACTGTATTAATTGATTGGTTTGCTAAAAAATTTATAGCTTCTAATTCAACCATGTCTTTAAATACTAGAACAAAGGAGTCTTCACTCATACGGGCAACTAAATATGCTTTACTTTGCGCTTCTAGTGCTTTAGCGATTAATAGTAAAGCTTCATCGCCCCATTTGTGTCCTTTAAGTTCATTGATAGCTCCAAAATCATCAATGTCTAAATATAGTAAAGCAAATGGTGTTTTATTTTCTATAAGTCTTGTAACTTTAATTTCTAGTCTATTTTTGTTTATTAAACCGGTTAAGGCATCAAAATATGCTAAATTAAAATGTTTTTCTTCAAGTGAGGTTAATTGCATATTTTGGCTTTTTGATTCATCTAAGACTGCTTTAAGTTGCTCATTGTTTGATACAAACAATTTAATCCGTTGATATACAATAAAATGATATACCAACCCAATAATACCTAAAGAAGTAAATCCTTTAATGGTTTGAAGTGTTGCAGACATTTGTGGATCTGTCACGTAAGTGGCTATCAACCAGTCACTTATCCATAAATAACCATATGCAAATATAAAATAGGTTAAAGTGATTTCCAGTGATTCTCTGAATGCTGTTTTTACTTTTTTGTCATCCTGTTGTGCGTTGTTTGGCATGAGTAACTCCGATTTTTGGTATATGTGTTATCCCTATTGTATTTTACACCCTTTTTGATGAATAAAAATATATATTTTAAAAGGCTTAAATAGAATCAATAATAACTTTTCTACGTGCTTCATATTCTTCTCTGGATATGATACCACGGTCAAATAAGTTATCTAAGTCTTTCAGTCTTTGTTCAAGTGAACCTACTACAGGCACATCACCATTTGTACTACTTGCAGCAACAAGGCCACAAATACCACCAACTAAAGATGTAAAGATTAAATAAATACTATAATTAGTTACTTGTTCTTTGGTTGCCTCGCCACGTTTAGCTTTATCAAAAACAGATGCTGCCTTGAAGTTAAAGAAAGCTAGTATTAATGGGAAAATGAACATACCTAATGGGAAAATGAAAAAGATACCTGATATAATAGCGAATACTTGTGCAACTGTCAATAATGTTTTGTTCATGATTAATGTTTCTCCTTAAGCTGTTTCAATAATACGTTTACGACGTTCATGATACTCATCTAATGTAATGAGACCTCTATCAAATAAATTATCTAGGTCTTTAAGTCTTTTTTCCAATGATTCTTCACCCTTGGATTGACTATCGTTTGATTGAGATAGCGCACCAACGAGTCCAAATATACCTGCCAGCATGTTTGAAGTTGCTATTAATAAGATACTCCAAACCATTACCTCAGTTTTCATGTATGGATTATTTTTAGCTTGCCCCATGCGGATAAATACCACCACATATAATGCAAATAATACAACCAATACAACACTTAAAACATTTAACCCTGGTAGTTCATTAACTGTCGCCATACTATTGAACATAATAAACATAAATAAACTGGCAATAAAATAAGCTAGTCCGTTGAGCGCTATAAACACTTGAGACACTGTTAAGAACGTTTTATTCATATGGATAATTCCCCTTTTCGTATATACATGTAATCATTATAATATAATTCCTCGTATAATTCAAAAGTTATATGAACTTTTATCACTTTACGACTGCATTTATCCAATCTACTACATAAGCAGAGGTACAACCTGGTGCAACATGCATATTTTTATAGACACCTAAACGCCTACCTAAATCTAAAACTTCATCTCTAAATGATTCGTAACTAATCCCTATTTGTGCAAAACAACGATTCATCATCCACTGTACTATTTTAGGACTATCGACTAAATTTGATTTGATCGTATCAATCAAATCATAGACCGCATCATTACTTAACATCTTAAGTTTAACAAGGTGAACGTTAATCGCCCAAGCGCCACGTTTGAGCATATGATTTTGAGCACTCATTAGTACATCTTTTAACATACCTAACTCATCCATATAAACAGCTACTCTAAATATAAAATCATCAAGTATTTGATCAAATGTTACATCTTTTAATAATATAACCACATCTTGAATGCTTAAAGTCTTCGGATTAAACAGCATCACTGAAAGTAATCTGGCATCCGTGTTGCCGCTGTCCCATAATTGATTAGCTAATTCATGATTCATTCCAATCTCTTTTGCATACTTTCTTAAAAATCCTAGTAAGACACCGTAAGTATCTTCTGGTGCTCCCGCCTTAATCAAAGACTTTTTTCTAGATGGGTTGGAATTTTCTTCCAACGCATATAATACACTTTTAACATCCATATTTAACGACCTCTTATTCTATAATATAAAAAAAGTATATAGATTCAAACTAATATACTTTCTTTAGAATTATTTTTATGTAATTGTTGTTATTTTATAACCTAGTCCAGCCACTTCAACTTGTATCGCTTCATGGTCTAGAGGATCTTTGGTTTTAAGTACAGCCATGCCCTTTTTTAAATTGACTTTAGCAGATTTTACACCCTCTAAAGTACCTAACGTCTTTTCAACTTTTGCTGCACAATTATTACAGTGCATACCTTCGATAAATACGGTTGTTTTCATTTATTATTCCTTTCCTTTCATCGGTTTAAATTTTTTAAGTCTTAATGCATTTGCTAATACAGATATAGAACTTAAACTCATTGCTGCAGCTGCAAACATAGGATTTAATAACGGTCCACCAAATAGGTGAAGTACACCCATTGCAATTGGAATACCTAATACATTATATCCAAATGCCCAGAACAAGTTTTCTTTAATGTTTTTAATAGTTTTTTGACTTAAATGAATTGCAGTTGCAACATCTAATAGATCATTTTTAACTAAGACAATATCTGCTGATTCAATGGCTACATCCGTACCACTACCAATAGCAATCCCAATATCTGCCTTAACCAGTGCTGGTGCATCATTAATACCATCGCCAACCATCGCTACAATTTTACCTTCATCTTGAAGTTTTGCCACTTCATTTGCTTTATCTTCCGGCAAAACTTCAGATAATACAACATCAACACCAATCTGTTTAGCAATCGCATCAGCTGTTTTTTTATTGTCACCAGTAATCATAACAACCTCAATACCCATACGTTGTAGTTTTTCTATAGCAGACGCTGAGCTTGGTTTAACTGTATCAGCCACTGCAATGATGCCTATTAATTTATGGTTACATGCAACAAACATCGGTGTTTTACCTTGATCTGCAAGCTTATTAGACTTTTCTATATAATCTTTTAACCCAACATTATACTGCTTCATTAACTTTAGATTACCTAACAACAATTGATGATCATCTATTGTAACAGATATACCATGACCAGGTAATGCACTAAATTGTTCAGATGTTTTAAACTTTATTTTTCTTTTAAGACCTTCATTTACAATTGCTTCACCTAAAGGGTGTTCTGAACCTTTTTCTGCTGATGCTGCAAGTGTTAATAAAGTTTGTTCATCCACATCACTCGTTAAAATAATATCTGTAACCACAGGTTTACCTTCTGTAATTGTACCTGTTTTATCTAAAATTACAGCCTCTACCTTGTGTAGTGTTTCTAAAGCTTCACCACCTTTAATTAAGACGCCATGTTCTGCACCCTTACCAGTTGCTATCATAATTGCCGTTGGCGTTGCAAGTCCGAGTGCACATGGACAGGCAATAACCAGTACAGCAATAAAAATAGTCATTGAAAAGTTTAGATCATTGCCGCCAAAGATATACCAGAGTAAACCTGATATTATTGACAGTGCAATGACTACTGGAACAAAGTAACCACTGATAATATCTGCAAGTTTTGCAATCGGTGCCTTAGATCCTTGTGCATCTTCAACCAATTGGATGATTTGTGCCAATGCAGTGTCTTTTCCAATTTTAGTTGCTTCATAATGAATTATACCGTTTTTATTCATGCTGGCACCTACAACCATATCACCAACTTGCTTTTCAACAGGCATCGATTCGCCTGTTAACATGGATTCATCAATGGCAGTATTGCCAAAGGTAACCTTTCCATCTACTGGTAGCTTATCTCCAGGTTTTACCACAATGATGTCACCAACAGAAACCGCTTCAATGGGCACATTGATTTCAATACCATCTTTTAAGATGAGTGCTTCTTTTGGTGACAAACCAATGAGCTTTTTAATAGCTGCTGAAGTTTTGCCAATTGAGATTGCTTCCAAATACTTTCCTAATGTTATGAGCGTTAAAATAACGGCTGCTGATTCAAAATAGAGGTCATGAACAAAATGATGTTGCCCATTACCAATCATAAACAGTGCATACACCCCATATAAATAGGCTGCAGAGGTTCCGATTGCAATTAACGAATCCATATTGGGACTCAATTTAAAAAGTGTTTTAAAGCCTATTTTAAAGAATTGATAACCTAGTATCATCACTGGTGTTGTTAATATAAACTGTGCCAACGTAAAATTCATAGGTTCTACACTAGGGTTTATGAATTCTGGTATATATAGTCCGATCATATGACCCATGGAAATATATAATAGTGGTATAGAAAAGATTGTTGATACTAAAAATCTAACCCATAAACTTTTAATTAATTTTTCTTTTCTTAGTTGATGATCATCTGCTGTCTCTTCAGTTTCTGATATATCATAACCAACAGACTTTACGGCATGCTTAATCGAATCGATTGATAGTAAAGACTCATCATAGTCAAACGTCAATCTTTCAGTTGTTAGATTAACAGTTACATTTTTAATTCCATCAAGTTTTTTAGTTGCACGTTCAACAGATGCAACACACGCTGCACATGTCATACCTTTTACATTTAAGTTTTCATGCTTCATATAAGTCACCTTGCTTTCGTATACCCCTATATAGGGGGTATCTATATATTACTAAATTTTTGGCGCTTTGTCAATCATCAGGCACCACTATATAAAAAAAGACCTCAAGAGTCTCATCATTTAAAAGTGGAGTCTCTGTTAACCTTAAAGGGTCGTGCTTTTAGGGGCTCTTTAACCTTAACTGGTAAGAAAATGACCTAAAGTGGAAAATAGTGGAAAAATCGAGAAAGTAGTTACCCAAAATTTACATAATAAACACATAACACTTAATCATTATTTATACATACTATATAAATTAGATTGGTACTTTTGTTAGCAAAATCAAACGGTCGACTTAAAAATCAAGATGCTTTTTACTTTTGAACAGAAAATGCTGTGCCATCAACTCTTTTTTTAGCTATACTATAGTATCGTTGCTCTTTTTCGATTCCAATAAATTGTCTTCCAAGTCTCTTTGCAACGTAACAAGTTGTACCACTTCTCATAAAAGGATCTAATACTTTATCACCTATTTTAGATGATGCTTCAATTATTCTTTCTAGTAAGCTCTCTGGTTTTTGCGTTGGATGGTATCCGGGTTTCTGCAAAAATATATGGTATTTTTATTTGTACCACTTGCTTTGTGATTATTTTATTTTGATTTGTGTAAAATTTACAATATCAATGTTTTTGATTTCTATCATGAATGTCCAGAATCTCTCTGCTGTCAACCCTAGCCCATCAGGCAAATCAAATGTTTTGTATAGCGACAAAGAACCATCCTCAGCTTTAATGGTTATATCTAGTTCATTGTAAACCTCTGCCACGAAAAAGTATAAAATAAGTGTGTATTCCTCAAAGAAAGATTCCTCATACATCGGCAAAATCGAAAACTCATTTTCTACAAGAAGTTGTGTCAATTCATCTAAAGAATTAACCATTTGCAACAAAACTTCCCTTCCATCAGCGTCGAAATAGTTCGTTGTTTTATCATTTATTTCAAATGGAATGTTCATTTCATCCTCCTCTGATGGATTGCATGCTGCTAACAAAAATAGAAGTAACACCGTTATAATTAGTCCTGTTAATTTTTTAAACATCTTAAATGCCTCCTAATTCTCAGATTTGAAAATGTGTTAATTTTAATCACTATATTATCATTTTCACTTTATCATAAAGAAATGCTATTCGCAAGCAAACTAATAAGTTATTGAGCAAATTATTTGACAATACCATTTTTTTGTGAATCCGTTTTCATATATGTCCTTAATAAAGATTAATATCGTCTAGTTTTAATTTAATTAATATACCTCATCCAATCAGATTTGAGCCAACTGTACTTAACCCATTATATGTAAAAAATCAGCCGTTTTGACTGATTTTTTTTGTTTTATTACTAATTCAATATGTTTTTGGAGCGGGTGAGCGGAATCGAACCGCCGTCTTCAGCTTGGAAGGCTGGGGTAATAACCATTATACGACACCCGCAAGTAAAATGGTCGGGAAGACAGGATTTGAACCTGCGGCCCCTTGGTCCCAAACCAAGTGCTCCACCAAGCTGAGCTACTTCCCGATTTACTATTTGTGCTAGATAATTGTATCAAACTATTTATGCTTTGTCAATCCAAATATGGCGCACCCAAGAGGACTTGAACCCCTAACCTTTTGATCCGTAGTCAAACGCTCTATCCAATTGAGCTATGGGTGCA
>JBAYTJ010000030.1:0-11891 GCA_041675665.1 Acholeplasma sp.
ATGTTAATGGCACTTGAAGGTCAATTCTTAAGCGAACAAGAAATGATGCAAGCAATGCCGCAAGGTAATCCAGATTATGTTGGTGCACATAACTTAGGTGATGTGGATATCAAGTTTGGTTACTGTACAGAGTTCATTGTTGAATTATTTGATTGGGAAAATTTTGATATTAACAGTGTTAGAAATCCATTAGAACAAATGGGTGATTCACTAGTTGTTGTTACGGATGAAGACTTATTAAAAGTTCACGTACATACAAACCAACCTGGTGTTGCATTAACACTTGCACAAAAATTTGGTGAATTAAAAACGATTAAAGTTGATAATATGCGTACACAACATGGGAATATCACAGGTCAAGATCATTCACATCATGATCATGTACATGTTGAACCTCAATTATCAGCTGTTAAAAAACCGAGATCAAAATATGGTTTAATCGCTGTTGGTCAGGGTGAAGGTATCAAAGCGGCATTTAAAGAATTGGGAGTCGATATTATTATTGATGGTGGTCAAACAATGAACCCACCAACAGAAGACTTTATTAAAGCAATTGAGAATGTGAATGCTGATAATGTTATTATCTTACCTAACAACTCAAATATTATATTAACTGCTGAACAAGCAGCAAGTTTAACGGAAAATCAAAATGTATCTGTTTTAAAAACTAAAACAGTTGCTCAAGGGTATACTGCACTGATTTCATTTGATCCAACTGCAACCATTGAAGAGAATACTGAAACAATGTTGGATGTTGTTAATGAAATGAAGTCTGGTGAAGTCACATATGCTGTAAGAGACACTGAGATGCATGGTGTTCAAGTTAAAAACGGTGACTATATAGGTATTTCGAAATCAAAGATTATTGTATCATCAAGTGATCGCTATGAAACAGTTACAAAATTACTAGGTTCGATGATTACAGAGTCATCTGAAATCGCAACCCTATTTATAGGTAACGGCGTTAGTCAAGATGAAATAGATAGTGTTGTAGAATTCGTATCTAGCATTAATGAAGATTGTGAAGTTGAAACGATTGATGGTAAGCAAGATATCTACGCATATATTATTGCAGTAGAATAATAATAAATATAATTTAATAATAATGGAAGCAATAATAACCCAAAATGATAAAATGGGTTTGCTTCCATTATTTTTATGATGTTATTGATTTTTAGGTTATAAAATGATAATATTTTATCACGTGCTCGGGTGGTGAAACGGTATACACGCTACCTTGAGGTGGTAGTGGGAGAAATTCCTGTGAGGGTTCAAATCCCTTCCCGAGCACCATTCATTTTTTAAACTGATTTATAGCGCACCTGTTATGGTGCTTTTATTTTTAAGGTACAATCAAATTTGGTCTAAAAATGTTATAATTAATGTAATAGAATCATTTGAATATACACACATTCATAATTACAAAAGTGGAGGTCATTTATGAAACAACATGATATTGGATTAATTGGATTAAGGGTTATGGGCTCAAACCTAGCTTTGAATATGGCGGATAATGGTTATAATGTAGCTATTTATAATCGTACATATGCCATAGGACAAGAACTGATGCAAGAAAATCCGCATAAGAATCTCACATTATATGAGCACTTAAAGGATTTTGTATCAAGTTTAGCAAAACCTAGAAAAATTATATTAATGGTACTTGCAGGTAAACCTGTTGACTATGTTATTGCTGATTTACTGCCGATGCTTGATCCAGGTGATATTATAATTGATGGTGGTAATTCCAATTTTAATGATACCATTCAAAGAACAAAGGATTTAGAATCTAAAGGATTTAGATATTTAGGTGTTGGTGTTTCTGGTGGTGAAGAAGGTGCCCGTTTTGGTCCTGCAATCATGCCAGGTGGTAGTAGAGACTCTTATCAATATGTCAAACCTATTTTTGAAGCAATAGCTGCAAAAGCCCTTGATGGTAAACCTTGCGTTGACTATATAGGAACAGATGGATCTGGTCACTATGTTAAGATGGTACATAATGGTATTGAATATGCAGATATGCAATTGATTGCAGAAAGTTATGCATTACTAAAACACTTAGGTGGTTTCAATAATAAAGCCTTAAGTGAGATATTTGATACATGGAACCAAGGTGAATTGGATTCCTATTTAATTGAAATTACTGCCCAAATATTTAAGACTAAAGATCCTGAAACGAATAGCGATCTAATTGATATAATACTTGATAGAGCTGCTCAAAAAGGAACGGGCAAATGGACGACTGAAGAGGCACTGAATACTTCAACTGATGCATCACTACTAACATCTGCGGTTTATGCAAGATTTATGTCTGCAAATAAGGAACAAAGAGTCCATGCGTCTAGCATTTTAGGCTATAAAGCACCTAAATTAGATATTGATAAACAAGAACTTGTTGAAATGGTCAGACAAGCACTTTATGCAAGTAAGATAATTGCATATGCACAAGGCTTTGACTTAATGAAAAATGCAGCTAAACTACATAATTGGGATTTAAACTTTGAAGAGATTGCTAAAATATTTAGAGCAGGATGTATTATCCGTGCGAAATTCTTAAATAGAATCAGTACCGCATACGGTAAGGATAACAATTTAGTGAATTTAATGCTTGATGATACATTTAAGCGCACTTTAGAAGATTATCAATTAAATTTAAGGAAAACAATAAGCCAAGCAGTGATGCAAGGTATTAGTATACCGGCATTCACAGCAGCAATTAGTTACTTTGATGCGTATAGAACAAAAAGTTCAAGTGCAAACTTAATTCAAGCTCAAAGGGATCTATTTGGCGCACATACCTTTGAACGCATTGATAAGAAGGGTAGTTTCCACCATAATTGGTAACGTGTAAATAGGGGGAGGTTTATATGAGCGAATTAAAAGTACAAATAAAAGATGAAAATACATTGGTCTTAGAAGAAGATGGTCAAGTTGGTGATATTATCAACTTAAAGGCATTACATTCTGTGGATGAATCATTTATTGTTGATGCAATCAACAATAAACGTGATGAAGTGTATTTAAGAATGCTTGAAGGTGTCAGACAAGCCAATATAAATGAAATTAGACTTAAAATATCAGAACTAACAGATAAGTTTAATGAAGAAAAATTTGGTTTGTTAGAGGCGAAACGTAGTTTGGAACAAAAACTCCAAACGCATTTACAACAATCAGTTAAAGACCAAAAAGCTTTAGAGGATAAATTAAACTTACAGCATCAATATGAAATTGATAAGTTAGAAAACCAGTTAAAACAAATAAAAATCCAGACACAACAAGATGTTGAAAAAGTATTTACCAATAAACTTTCTGAAAAAGAACGTATGATTTCTAATTTAAATAATGATGTCGACAAACTCAAATTGCAACACCAACTAGATTTAGCCAGTGCACTTAAAAAATTAGAAGCTGCTTTAATTGATAAAGAAAAAGAGATAGAACAACTAACTAGAGAGCGTGCCACTAGAAGTATTAAGAAGATTGGTGAATCTTTAGAAAACTGGTGTGATGAGCAATTTAAGATGACTTCACTTTATGGGTTTAAAACATCTACATGGGATAAAGACAACCAAGTTGTACGTGTTGCTGGTGATAAATCAGGTACTAAAGGTGATTATATATTTAAGGTATATAACAATACTAAGCACGATATATTATTAACAAGTGCCATGTGTGAAATGAAAAGTGAGCAACTTGAATCAGAAAATAAAAAGAAGAATACAGATCACTATAAAAAATTGGATGACGACCGAAATAAAAAAGGCTTAGAATACGCAATTTTGATTAGTGAACTAGAATACCAATTAGAATCTGATGCACCGATATTTGCTGTAGCCGAATATGAAAAAATGTATGTGGTTCGACCAAGTTTCTTTATTACACTTTTAGGTATTATTGAATCAATTGGTATGAAATATGCAGATATTATTACAGACCGCGAAGTTCAAAGAATTGATTTTAAAGAATCTCAAGACATTTTAGATGAATTTGAAAACTTTAAAAAAGAAATTATGGATAATTCTTTAAGACATATTGAAAATCAAGTCATAGATATAAGTAAAAAAGCTACGACCATTATATCGAGTGCCAATTCAATTCTACAAAGTGTAAATGTCATCGTTGATAGACATTTAAATACAGTTAGAAATAAAATTGATGGATTTTCAATTAAACGCGTAACAAATCATATTGACAAAATAAAGTAATAAATACAGATCTAAGACCTAATCTGCCTGAAGATTAGGTCTTTTCTTTCAAATATTCATGTATTTAAAATTTTTTTCATACGATGTTATGTAAAATGAATTTAGGAAAGCGTTTTTATAGTATATAAAGAAAGGGATAAAAATGAAGAAAATATTATTGATGATGCTATTAGCATTCAGTTTACTACTTGTTGCTTGTACACCTACAGATGGTGATAAGGACAATGATGAGCCGACAGCTCAAGAGATTTTTGAAGCAAAGTTTCAATTCTTAGAAGATAACAATTATGAACTTGAAATTAAAGTTACAGATCACCAAGCACTTGATGATACAGTTGTTATGATGTATTTTGATGGTGATATTGTTAAGTATGAAGACGGCAGTTATGTCGCATATTATGACAATAGTGAATCTCAATCTAAAATACATGTAAAACAAGGTGATACGTATGCCATATCAGATGCTGATTTTGATGAAGACGGCTTATTGTATTATGGATTTGAGTTCGAACAATTCAGTGTAAACAATGCCACCTCATATTTGATGAAACAGGATCAATATGGTTCATTAGATACATTTATTGGGTTAGAAGGAGAAGTTACTGGTATAAATAGTTTACAAGTTAGAGTAAACGATACACATGTAACGGAAGTGATATTTAATATTGTTGTTGGTGAAACAACATATTTAGTGACACTAACGATCTCAAACGTTGGACAAGTTAATCTTGTCTTACCGGCATAATAGGAGGATTAAATTATGAAAAAAATAATGATAGCAATCTTTTTATCAATGATGCTTATATTATCATTTACACCAAGTGTTCATGGTGCAAATGATTTTAGATTTGATATTGAAAATAGTGAAAGAAGATATGTCCAAGGTATTGAACATATCAAACGTAATGGTATCTTAACGTACAATGAACAATCATTTAGTCAATACTACAACTATATTGGTGTAAATATTAAAACAACTGATTATAGTTTAGTAGCAAGTGATAACTATAGAAACTTTGAGTGGGGTATGTCCAACATGCGTGCGCATATTGCAACTGCACAACAAAGATTTCCGCATTTAGAGTTTGTAGCCGCAGTTAATGGTGACTTCTATGATATTAATAATACAGGACGTGCATCGCATACACATGTTGTTAACTTCGAAGTGAAGCACCGTGGATTAAATAATCCTGGTGGCCGTAACGCGATTGGTTTTACAGACGATGGTGATATGGTCTATGGTAATCCAACATTTTTAGGACAACATTTAAATATATTAAATGAATATAAAGAACTTAAAATGCGTATGAAAATTGATCGTATCAATCAATTACCTCAAAATGATTTAGAAATTGCAATATTCCATCAAACCTATGCAAACGAAATACCTGCAGATTATGATAAGGTTGTCATAAAAGCAAGCGATTTAAAATCAGATGCTGGTGGTAATATCAATTACTCTAAAGGACAATTAGAACTTAGAACGACTGATGCAGTTACTGTTGAAGAAAAAACGTTTGTTTTAGTTGGTAAAGCATTCCAGGATGAAGATTTAATTATTGAGTCGGATACTATATTAGTTCAAGAACTATTAGGCAATGGTTTTGAAAATGCTAGAAACGTTATTGGTGGTGGTTGGCAAGTGGTTAAAGATGGCGTTGTTCAACACGATGTCTTTAATAGTTTACCAAGTGGTGATATGGCTCATTTCCGTCACCCTAGAACTGCACTAGGTCAAAAGGCAGATGGAACAATCTTCTTTATCGTTGTTGATGGACGTGATCCATTAGCTGGTAAATATGGTGTTAAATATAGTGAATTGGGCGAATTAATGAAACTTCATGGCGCTGTAAATGCATTTAACTTAGATGGTGGTGGTTCATCAACAATGTTATTAAGAAATGATGCAACTGGTGAATATGATGCGTTAAACTCATTATCAGATGGAACAATACGTTCTGTATCTAATGGTTGGTTATTTGCACGTGGTGATATAGAACCCGCATTTATTGAAATTCCTTATCCGGATACAAGAACTGCATTTGAAGCACCAAGTGGTTTATATGTAGATAATGATGGCATATTCCACTTTACTGGTCATAGTGAACATATGGAATATATCTTAATGATTAATGGTAGAGAAACTTATTTAACTAAAGAAACATTACCAATGTTGATGGCACCAGGTCAATATGAAATTCAAGTTAGAATCAAAGGCAATAGTGAATATGCAACATCTCCATTTAGTGAATCAATTACTTATAACATCCATCAAAATGATGTCCGTGTGATATTAGATCTATTTAGAAATCTCGCACAAGGTAAGTAGGTATTTGATCATGACCTATAAACAAATAACGATTGAAGACTATAATTTATTAAAACGTTTTGTTGGTGACAACTATATAAAAATGGGCGACAACATTGATCCAAAGTATAGTCATGATCAACTAGGTAGTGCAGAAAATATGCCTGAAATCTATATTCAAATCGAAGATAAATACCAAGTTTCAAAGATTATGACATATGCATATGAACAATCAATACCCGTAACAATTAGAGGTGCGGGCACCGGCTTAGTCGGTGCCTCTGTACCTGTTTTGGGTGGTATTTTATTAGATATGTCAGGTATGAATAAAATTATAGAACTAGATCAAGAAAACTTAACATTGACGGTGCAACCAGGTGTTAAACTATTTGAAATCTATGATGCTGTTGAACCGCTGGGTTTGTTTTATGCACCAGATCCAGGTGAAAAGCGTGCATCCATTGGTGGCAACATTTCAACCAATGCAGGTGGTATGCGTGCGATTAAGTATGGTACAACTAGGGAATGGGTACGTGCACTTGAAGTTGTTACACCCAAAGGTGAGATATTAGAATTTGGTAGTAAAGTGGTTAAAAACTCTACGGGTTATGGGTTAAAAGATTTAATCATTGGTAGTGAAGGTACACTGGCAGTTATTGTTTCTGCAACCCTGAAACTCATACCAAAACCTAAGTTTACAAAATCTATGCTGGTATCGTTTGATTCTAGACATAAAGCCATTGATGCTTCTCCTAAACTCATTAAAGATTATGTATTACCAACGGCGGTAGAGTTCTTTGAGAAACAAGCAGTTGCATATAGTGAAACATTTTTTGGTACAAAGGTAGAATCTGATGCTGCAAATGCTTATCTTTTGTTGAGTTATGATAGCAATGATGAAGTATCTTTAGATAAAGATTTAGCATATGTATCAAAACTAATGTTGGAACAATATGGTGCGAACCATATTGAAATTGTTGATCCACAAAAAAATCGTTCCAATATTTGGAATATTCGTGGTGGGTTCTTAAATGCTATCAAAGCAAGCTCAGATTTTATAGATGAGTGCGATGTTGTGCTACCGCGTTCTAATATTGGTAATTTTTTTAATCATGTAGATATGGTCAGTGAAAAGTTAGGTATTAGGATTGCGTACTTTGGTCATATTGGTGATGGTAACTTACATATTTATTTATGTAAAGATCATATGTCTGATGAAAAGTGGCAGAAACTTTCATCTGAAGCCTTTGACTTGTTATATAAGAAAGCCTTTGAATTTGGTGGATTGGTTTCTGGTGAGCATGGTATTGGGATTGCCAAACGCCCATATATGCATGAATTATTGGGTGAAACTCAAGTAGAAATTATGAAAGGTATTAAATCTGTATTTGACCCTAAACATATTTTAAACCCTAAAAAAATAATTTAGCATGTTAAAAATAATGTGTGAATAAAAAAAACGGTTTCACTCGTGTTATAATAGAGTTGATGAGAATAGACGAGGTGTATTTATAAATGAGTGTAATGTTGAACATGCTAAAAAATAAAGAAGCATTAAGTATGGCTGAACGTATTGTTTTAGATTATTTAATCGAGAACAAAACACAGCTTAGAGATTTTAGTGTGGAAAAAATCGCAGAAGCGGCTTACACATCACCTGCATCAGTTGTAAGGATGTGTAAAAAGTTAGGTTATAAAGGATTTAAAGACTTTAAGATTGACTTTATATTAGCAAATTCAAAAGTTGAAATCCCTGAAACAAGCGATTATACCGATGTTATTTTAATCAAAGATGAGAACAGTGGTATTAAAGCCATTGAAAATAATATTAGGGCACTTGAAGAAACCATTAATCTTTACGATGAAAAGACATATTCTAAAGCTGCATCACTAATTATGAATGCACGAAAGATATTAATTTTTGGTAAGGGTTCTAGTTATTTAGTATGTAAAGATTTAGAAATGAAACTGAGACGTATTAATAAGTTTTGTATCGCACAAAGTGAGTCACATGAACAACTTGTTGATGCATCATTTATTAATCATAAAGATGTTGTTATATTTGTTTCAAACTCAGGTAAAACCAAAGAAATTGTTTCCTCTGCTTTACTGGCTAAGGAAAACAAAACACCAATTATTAGTATTACAAGAATTGGGACGAGTATTTTAGCGGATATCTCAGATATTGTTTTATATACATCCGCATTAGAATCTGAGTTTAGAAGTGCAGCGATGACATCGCGTACATCACAAATGTCAGTGATTGATGCTTTATATGCAAAATGTGCATATACCGATATTGATCGTTCAATACAAGCACTTGAAACCACTTATAAAACATTCAAAAAATTTAAGCGTTAATACATTAAAACACCTGAACAAGGTGTTTTTTTTGAAAACATTTTTCTAAGTGTGAAAGAATCAAACAAAAATAAGCGCTTACAAAAATATAGTAATACTTTACTATATAATGAAAGCGTAACCATTAAACGAGGTTCCTAATATGAATAAGTCAAAGTTAGCTTGCGGTATTATGAGTGGTACATCCTTAGATGGTATTGATGTTGCGATTGCAACCATCTCTGGTATCGGTCTAACAACAAAAATTGAATTGATTGCAGCAGAAACATATCCTTATCCCAAAGATATTTTAGATAAGGTGAAGCTAGCAACACAAAATGAATTAAAAGTAAAAGACGTAGCAAGTCTTCATTTTGAGTTAGGTCGTCTATATGCAAACTTAGTACATCAGTTGTGTAAGGATATGAAAATCAACACAACAAGTTTAAGTTTTATTGCATCACATGGCCAAACTGTCTACCATCAAGGGGCAACCCTTGATGGTAACCCTCCTTCAACACTGCAGTTAGGTAGTGGTTCTGTCATTGCAGGACTGACAAAAACAACCGTGGTCTCAGATTTTAGAGCTGCTGATATGATTGCAGGTGGACAAGGTGCACCACTGGTACCCTTTGTAGACTACATTTTATTATCTGATAGTAATCACAACAGGATCATTCAAAATATTGGTGGTATTTCAAACATTACCGTATTACCTAAAACACAAAATGAGAAATCTGTTTTTGCATATGATACTGGACCAGGTAATATGATGATAAATCACGCCGTAGAAGTCTTTTATGGTAGACCATATGATCAATCTGGGTTGATTGCAAAATCAGGACAATGCATACCTGGGTTATATGAATTGATTATGGCACATCCTTATTTAAACAAAAGGCCACCCAAGTCATGTGGTAGAGAAGAGTTTGGCGCCGAATATACAAATGATTTAATTAAGCAGTATCCAAACCATAAACCTGAGGATATTATCCATACATTAACTCTAGCAACCGCAGATACCATGATTCAAAGTATTCAAAGATTTGTATTAAGCCAACATGAAATTGATGAATTAATAATCTCTGGTGGTGGTGTTCATAATACCTATATGATGGATCATATCAAAAAAGGACTACCAAACATTAAAGTATTTGCAACGGATCAAATCGGATTATCCAGTGACTTTAAAGAGGCTTTAGCATTCATTGTATTAGCCAACCAAACATTGTTTCAAGAAGCATCAAACCTGCCAAGTGCAACCGGAGCCAATGCACCGGTCATATTAGGTAATGTTTCTTACTATAAATAAAAAAGAGGTAAAAACTATGAATCCTAAATTAAAACTTGTCATTATAGGTGGTGCTTCAAGTTATTCACCAGAAATATTTAAACATATCGTGATTAATTATCAAGATTTAAAAATTACGGATGTTGTTTTAATTGATTTAGAATCCAATAAAGCACGTTTAGATATCATAACAAAATTTGCGCAACGCATGTTTCTTAAGCATAAAATGGATATTCATGTTGAGCAAACATTCAATCAACAAGCAGGTTTAAAGGATGCAGACTATGTGATTATCCAAATTCGTGTAGGTCTCATGGAAAGTAGACTTTATGATGAGACTATTCCAGCTAAGTTTGATATGCTAGGCCACGAGTCGATTGGTATTGGTGGTATGTTCAATGCACTACGTACCATACCAGTTATTTATGACATCATTGAAGATGTTAAGACATATGCACCTAAAGCATGGGTCATAAATATTAGCAATCCAACTGGATTGATTACAGAAGCGGTCTTTCGATTTGCTGAGTTTGAAAAGTATATGGGTGTATCAAGTAGTCCAAACCAATCAACCAAACGTCTGATTGAAGAACTGAATGCTAAACCTAAAGAAGTCGTGCCATATTTTGCTGGCTTAAGTGAGTTATCATTTATTTCTAAGGTTTATCATAAAAGTAAAGATAAATTACCGATGTTACTTGAAAAAGGTTTCTGTCCTTCAGAAAAACCGATGGACTTAAATAATTTAAAGCAGTTTGGACTGTATCCACATCCAAATCTAAAGTTTTATTATCAGTATGATATTGCTGTAACTGAATTTTTAGAAAATCAAAAGCAAAACAAAATTAGAACCAATGAAGTTATAAAGATTGATAAGATGCTATTTGAAAAATATAGTGATCCGAATCAATTTGAAGTACCGAGTGAAATAGACTTGCGTAAAGGTCATAATTTTGCTGAAACAGCAATTCAAATTATTGATTCAATGGTAAATAATAAAAAGAACTATCATGTAATTAACACTGTCAACCGCGGTCACATTGTTGGTATTCCAGATGAAACCTCCATTGAGATCACATCAAGAATTACTAAAAAGGGTCCTATGCCTGTACACATTGGTGAACTACCACTACAAATCCGTGGTATTGTGCAACATTTAAAGGCTTATGAAGAATTACTATGTGATGCAATATATGAAAAGAACTTAAATAAAGCACTATTAGCATTCCAAATACACCCTTTATCCAAATCATTTAATACAACCAAAGATGCATTTGATGCATTATATGAAAAACACAAAGAACATTTAACTTACTATGGAGCGTATAACGTATGAAACTGACACATTTTGGTACTAATAAACCTTTAAATTATTATGATACTGACTATCAAATTGAAATACCTGAAACATTCAATTTAAAACCATTTAGAGCTTTTTGGATTTCTAATGTCATAAACATTGATTTACCAAAAATGACTGATCCAACATATAAAGATAAAGTTATCGAAATGCTAGATACAGCAAAAGCATATAACATGACAGCAATTTTTTTCCAAGTACGTACAACCAACGATGCATTTTATCAATCGAAGTTAAACCCTTATTCAAGATTCTTAACCGGCACTGAAGGTAAGAAACCTGATTTTGATGTATTGGCATTTGTTATAAAAGAAGCAAAATTAAGAAGCTTAGAAGTACATGCATGGTGTAATCCATACCGTGTCAGTATGAAAACAGAGATGTCAA
>JBAYTJ010000031.1:0-11877 GCA_041675665.1 Acholeplasma sp.
GTCTACTCTTTAACCTATTAACTTCGCGTTCCATATTTATGGCTAGACGTTCTTGATTAGAAGTATGCTCTGCGTAAGTTGGTAATAAATCTTGATAATGCTTTTTAAGTTTTTTAAAAGATTCATCATCTGTTTTATTAACAATTAAATCACGAATCATACGGTGTAATAAAAGGTCAGGATATCTTCTAATAGGTGATGTAAAATGTGAATAATATGTACTACCTAGACCAAAATGTCCGATTGGCTTCTCAGAATATATCGCTTTTTGCATACTACGCAATAATATCATATTAATAATATACGCATATGGTGTATTAGAAACTTTTTTGGTTAATCTTTGTAGTTTCTCGGCACTAGACTTAGCCGTTTGATCCGGACTAAACCCAAGTTTTTTACTAGATTCTAATGCCATCTCTAATTTCTCTACAGTTGGTCTTTCATGAATTCTATAAATACCTGGCAAGTCATTTTCATGGAAATGTCTAGCAACAGTTTCATTTGCTAAAATCATAAACGATTCAATTAAACTTTCAGCTTCATCCGTGGTGCGTTCTTCAACACCTAAGACATTACCATCAACATCTAAAATAAACTTGAGTTCTGTAGATTCAAAATCAATCGCACCACGTTTTGAGCGTAATTGCTTTAATTTTTGAGCAAGTTCATTCATATTAAATAGCATATCATCAATCGCTTTAGTACCTGTTGTTTCATTCGTTTTAAATAGTTTGTTCACATCATCATAAGTTAAACGATGTTTGTTTTCAATAATCGATGCATATATATCATGGGAAATTACTTCTGCATCTTTATTTAACACCATTTCACATGTCAATGTATATTTGTCTTCATTTGGATTTAAACTACATAAATCGTTGCTTAAACCATGAGGAATCATTGGAATGACACGGTCTGCTAAATAAACCGACGTTGCTCGGTTGTATGCTGCCTCATTTAAAAAACTACCGTCTTTGACAAAATAGGCAACATCTGCAATATGGACACCCAATTTATAATGCCCATCATCTAGTGGTTCTAAACTGATTGCATCATCTAAGTCTTTTGCATCAGCACCATCAATTGTAACGGTTAATTTATCTTTAATATCACGTCTTGTTTGAGCTTCATACGCTTTATCAATTTTGATTTGATGTAACTCATTTAATACATCTTTACTAAATTTAAGTGGCCACTCATAATCATAGACAATTTTAACAATAGCCATATCCGGATCATTAACATGTCCGATCACTTCACCAAATTTTGTATGTATTTGGGTGCGTGTGACTTCCATAACCTCAAGTAAGACAACATGGCCATCCACTAAATAATCTGGAATATTATCAACAATCACTAACTTATTTGCAGCATCAACAGCATCAAAGCGCATCTTTTTTTGTTTGGTGATTTTTACATCAGCAATCAACTTAGTTAAGTTTGAGTGTATGATTTCAGATATAAAAGGATTATAACTTGAGACATCTGCTAAAACGATATCACCTTCCATTGCGCCGTTTAAATCAAATAAATCAATCGCAATATCTTTTATATCTTCATTCATCATTAAAAAAGCTATCGTACGTTTAATTGTAAGTTTACCTAATGCATACTTTTTCTTTAATTGTATACCTTTATTTTGATCGATATCAAAAAAATCTTTATGATTATCCAGTATATGATCGACCTCATCTTTGTATACCGCACGCATTACATCATATGTCACATGTTGTTGATGTTGGTCAAAAAACCATTTTATAAATGTTTTATTCATTATGTCATATACCTCTTTTCTTTACTTTTCTGTGTGTTTAATTTGTTTCTGCATCCGCATCACTTAAACTCTCATAGAATTTAATTTCTGCCAGTGCCATTTGCTTTTCATTTAACATGTCATCTTTTTTCTCTTTACGTCCGATAATTAATTGACTGATTGCTTCCCATACAATGACCCAAACAAAGATAGTTACTAAACTGTCAATTACACTTTGCCATGTACCATTTATACCTAATAGTTCAAAATTAATTAAGTTGAACCCAATAATTAATAGAAAGCCTACAATAAAGTATACGAATATAAAAATAAAGTCTCTTTTTAGTTTAGATTCCATTTCTTTATAACTAAACCAATAATATCTTTTTAATGCTTCTTTAACATACTCTTGATTAATTGTACTTAAATCTTTAACTATAAAGTTAATCACTAAAGGATAAATATTAGGAATTGGATCTGCAATCGTATCTAAATAAGTGAATATCTCATTTTTAAGTAACATTTTATTGGAATATGGTGAAAAAAGCTGACTGCGATCATTGATGACAACATCAACAATAGCATTGCCTGCATCATCGATATAGTCTTTATTAATGAAGTCTTTCACATTACGCTTTTTACGACGTTCGCGTTCCATTCTTCTAATTTCTTTAGCAGTAAATTCTTGTTTCATATATGATTATTTTCCCTTCAAGTGTCTAATAAATAAATCAGCTGCAGCATTATTTGTTGCTAATGGGATGTCATAAACATCACACAGCCTTAAAAGTGCAGATACATCTGGTTCATGTGGTTGAGCCGTTAAGGGATCTCTAAAGAAAAACACAAGATCTAACTTACCATTTGCTATCATTGAACCAATTTCTTGATCGCCACCAAGTGGACCTGATTTTTTTAAATTCACCTTTAATTTTGTATTTTCCATAATACGCATGCCTGTTGTTCCAGTGGCATATAAAGTATGCAACCTTAAAAAGTCTTCGTGATCTTTACTAAACTGAATCATTAAGTCTTTCTTTTTATCATGTGCAATGAGTGCTATCTTCATATGTAAATACCTCTTTATTCATAACATTTCATAATATCTTACACTAAATATTATAACACGTTCACACTATCTTAACGACTAAAACAAGTGTTTCATGAGGTTATTAGAATCTTTCTTAACTAGTAATATCATTAAATCTTTATCTCTATAAAAATAAATGTACTGCTAATTTTAACTTAGCAGTACACTTTATCATATTTTTAAATATACAAAAGATTGAGGTGCATAGTTTAACCCAAAGTCAACTAAGGATTTTGGACTTTCAAAAGTAACTACTTTACCAAGTTTATATGCAAACGCAACTTCTCGATTTTCAAAATACAAATTATAAAACTCTTTTTCAATCCCAGAAAATTCTTTGGTTGATTCCCACAAATCAGAAGGTGTCATCTCGAGAACTTCTATAATTTCTACTTCCGCAACAACTTTTTTAGTTGGATAAGTCGAATAAATCAATAAACTATGAATATCTCTTTTTGCAGCCTTTGTTCTATACTCATATTTCTTTGTACCATTTAGTATTTTATCTACATGAACAGGATTTATTGAAATAATTATTTTGCCCATGTTGTACCACCTTTCTCAACAATTTTGATAAATGCTTCTTCCGATATTTCATGAAATGGTCTAGGACCATCAAATGGTTCAGCTACCTTAATATCTTTCAAATAACCTAAAGTTACTTTATTCATAAAACTTTGATCATTTATTAATTTTATCGCTGTTCTCCAGTTTTTGCTGTAACACGCTTAACACCACTCATGTAAGATTTTTTCTAATGCATATCGATGTGCTAAATTTTGATAAATTTTCATTTGAAACTTACTAATAATCAATACCCCTTATACCCTTAAGTAATTATAACACCAATAGTAATCAGATTGCTATTATACTATTGTAGTCTATTTTTATTAATTTAGCTATAATAAAAAAGCTACCAAATTTGGCAGCTTTTTCAAATTAATATTCGAGTATAATTATTTTTTTAAGTTATAGAATGAATCTATACCTAAGTATTTTGCATCTTCACCTAATTGGTCTTCGATACGCATTAATTGGTTGTATTTAGCAACACGGTCTGTACGTGATGCTGAACCAGTTTTAATTTGTCCTGTATTTGCAGCAACTGCAATGTCAGCAATTGTTGTATCTTCAGTTTCACCTGAACGGTGTGAAATAACTGCTGTATAACCAGCACGTTTAGCCATTTCAATTGCATCAAATGTTTCAGTTAATGTACCAATTTGGTTAACTTTAACTAAAATTGAGTTTGCTGTATTTGATTTAATACCTCTTTCAAGATATTCTGTATTTGTAACAAATAAATCATCACCAACTAATTGGATTTTTGATCCTAATTTGTCAGTTAATAACTTCCAGCCATCCCAGTCATTTTCATCCATACCATCTTCAATAGAGATAATTGGATACTTAGCAACTAACCCAGCATAGTATTCTACTAATTCTGCAGAAGTAAATTCTTCTTTAGTAGATTTTTTGAATACATATTTACCTTTTGCTTTATCAAAGAATTCTGATGCAGCAACGTCAAAACCGATAAATACTTCGCTACCAGCTTTGTAACCAGCATTTTTAATAGCTTCTAAGATGCTATCAATTGTATCTTCATTAGATGCTAAGTTTGGTGCAAAACCACCCTCATCACCTACAGCTGTTGATAATCCTTTTTTCTTTAAAATTGCTTTTAAAGCGTGGAAGATTTCAGCACCCCAACGGATTGCTTCTTTAAATGAAGGCGCTCCAACTGGGAAGATCATGAATTCTTGGAAATCGATTGGTGCATCTGAGTGTGCACCACCATTGATGATGTTCATCATTGGTACTGGTAATTGTTTAGCGTTAAACCCACCTAAGTATTGGTATAACTCTAAGTTTAATAAATCAGCAGCAGCTTTTGCAGCAGCAATGGAAACGCCTAAAATTGCGTTAGCCCCTAATTTACCTTTATTCTTTGTTCCGTCTAAAGCGATTAATTTTCTATCAAGTGCAACTTGATCTAAAACTGAATCTCCTAAGATTGCAGGTCCGATAATGTCGTTAACATTTTCAACCGCTTTTAAAACACCTTTACCTAAGTAACGTGCTTTGTCACCGTCACGTAACTCAACAGCCTCATGTTCTCCTGTTGATGCACCTGATGGTACTAATGTTCTACCAAAAGCACCTGAATCTGTCACGATCTCAACTTCTACAGTTGGGTTACCGCGGCTATCAAGCACTTCTCTAGCATATACGCTTGTAATAAATGGCATATTTTATTCTCCTTTATAAAATTTTAATAGAATTTTTACATATTCATTATACAATATTTCAAACTTTATATAAAGTAATGTCAAAATGAAAACGCATACTTTATAAGATTATAGTATTATTTACTAAATCTTTTTATAGACTACTGAAAGCCTTTTGTATAGTATGAATGTTAATATACTAACCATACTTGACAGTATAATGTTAAACGGAATGACAGCATATAATATATATAATAACATATAATTATCTGCGGTTACACCGGGTATAACAGTTAACATACCTAATACTGCATCAAATCCGTATAAATTCATGTAAAACGGTAAAATAAATAACCAGTTTGCGAGTACAGCTGCAATGACCCAAACGCCAATAATCGCAAATGACGATTTCATAGCAGTTTTCTTTGTCTTGTTTTTATGATACATCATAGATGATACCAGTACAGTAGCAAGACCGATAACTAAATCAGCTAGCTCGCCTGTACCTAAAGTTGATGATCCCGGTAATTTAACAACAAAGCGGATAATTGCGATAATACTACCACTAATTGGACCAAACAAGTAGCCACCAATATAAATTGGTACAGCTGAAAATTGAATATCCAAAAAGGATGGAATAAACGGTAAAATAAATCCAAGTGGAAACTTTACAAAATAGTAAAGAATGACACTTAATGCAGCCAATATGGATATTGTTACCATTTTCTTAATCCGTTTGGTGTTACTCTCTATCTTATTTTCCACTTTCCAAGCGAAAATAAATAAAATAGCTAATGTCAAAACAAAAATAACGATTAAGGTTATTTCAATTGCGACCATGTTGTTTTGCAGAAACTCTATAATTTGTTGCATCCGGCAACCTCCTTTATGTAAATAAAAAGTTACCCAACAAAATAAAGTTCGGGTAACCAAAAATACCTAAAAAAGGAATACTTTCTTCTCTCATCCAGACTATACTGTCGGTACCTGAATTACACAGGATCCTGCAAATAGATATTTGCTCGCAGACTTTAACTGCCGGTGAGGAATTACGCCTCGCCCCGAAGATTTGATTTAATTGGACATTAGAAATTATATCATTAAGATTTCAATAATTCAAAGCAAATGATAATTTACGCTATTAATTAGACTTTTGTGATAAGTTTAACATTTTTATCAAATAATTGTTGTACGTTTTTTAAATAGTCTATAACCTACAACAAACGTTACAACAACAATACCTGTGTAGATACTAAAACTTATCCACTCAAATTGGTAATCTGATTTTAATATGTCAACAGGATCAGCAAACGTATATGGCGTAATATATCTTAATGCCTTTAATATTTCATTATTTGTAGCATATGCAACAATATAAATTACATAAAGCACGACCGGTATTACAATAGCCATCATAGCCTTTGTCTTAGGTGAAACAACTGTTGCAATAAAATAACCAATAAAGCCCATATAGATTAACATAACAAAATTAAGAACACTAAAACTTAAATAACTGCCGTGATTGATAAGATCCCCAGTTGTTAAAAACGCAAGATACACGATACCATAATTAACAATACTAAATATAAATATAAAACTTACTAGCACCAAAACCCGACTCATATAAAAGTATTTTCTAGGAATTGGTTGTGTATATAAAACTTCTGCTGTCTTTTCTTTTTCAACTGTAGATACTAGATTATAACCTAACAACACTGCAAAGATTGCACCAAATACTTGGAATAAGAAGCCTGCCTCAGTTGCATAATATTCTAATACATTCGTAGGTATACCACCAAATGATTCCATAATCTCGATGATTTGTTGTGGCATATTATTATATAAGTCTTCAATCATCGGATATAAAGCCACAATGAAAAACATTAACAAAGATAAAGTGATTGTCCAAGTAATCATTGAAACATAATGACGTCTAACTTCCATTTTAACCAGTGCTTTAAACATCGATTTGTCCACTTTCATAATAACTTAAAAATATCTCTTCTAAGGACACTTCATTGATAACAATATCATCTAACTTATGTTTACCTAGAGCATTGAGTAGCAAATTGATATCGCCATGATATTGAAACTCAGTGGTCTTATCATTAATTCTCTTGATATTTTCAATACCTTCTAAATTTAGTTTAATACTTGGTGACATACGAATCACTTTATGTTCCTTCAATCTCAAATTGGACACTTCATCCACTAAAATGATTTTACCTGCTTTAACCAATGCTACTCTATTACAAACTTTTTGAACTTCACTTAAAACATGACTAGATAAAAAGATGGTTGAACCTCTTTTTTGAAGTTCTAAAAGTAAATCTAAAAACCTACTTTGTATCAGTGGATCTAAGCCACTGGTTGGTTCATCTAATATCAGTAGTTTCGGTTGATGCATCATCGCAACCAAAATACCTATTTTCTTCTTATTTCCAAATGAAAGTTCATGTATCCTCTTGTCTAGGTTAATATCTAGTTGTTTAATCATATGATTCATAAATTCTTCATCAATGAATTTAAAATTTCGATATAAAGAAATGACTTCACTAACCTTATAGTCATCAAAAAAATTAGCCTCACTTGGTAGATACCCAATGTCTTTATTAATACCCACCTGATCCATTTTACAATCAAGCCCGAAAATGGATGCTTCACCACTAGTTTTATCAATTAAGCCCATTAAAATACGTATCAATGTAGTCTTACCAGCACCATTAGGTCCGATAAACCCAAAGATCTCGCCTTCATTTATGGATAAAGTCGCATGCTCTAGACCCATGTTGGGACCATAATACTTTCTTAACTCAGTAACTTTGATCATAAAAATTTCAACACTTCCTTTTGACTAGATTTAGGTATACCTATAGTATTATTCTACATTATTTTTCCAGGATGTGTATATTTTGCCATATTTATATTTATTTAATGATGTATACCCTTTCATATACAATATCCTATGAACCCCATCATAAAATATAGTATAATACTAATGATATAGAAACGAGGTAGATAACACATGAAAGAAAAATTTGCAGCTTTAATTATTATGGATGGGCTAGGTTTAGCACCCGAATCTGAATCAAATTCTGTGACATTAGCAGATACGACTTATTTAGATAACTTACTAAAAACTTATCCAAATAGTACATTAGTAACATCTGGTGAAGCCGTGGGCTTACCAGAAGGTCAAATGGGTAATAGTGAAGTGGGTCATTTAAATCTAGGGGCTGGACGTATTGTTTGGCAATCATTATCAAGAATTAATGTCGCTATCAAAGATGGTTCCTTTTTCAAGAACCAAGCATTTTTAGATGCAGTTATGCATGCTAAAAAGCATAATTCTAAATTACATATTATGGGCTTAGTCTCTGATGGTGGTGTCCATGCACAAATGGCGCACTATATGGCATTATATGACTTTGCAAAACAACAAGATATGTTAGATAAAACGTATCTACATGTATTCACAGATGGCCGTGATACACCACAAGAATCAGGTTATGAATTTGTTAAAGCATTAGTCAATTATGGCTTTAATGTTGCTACTGTATCGGGTAGATACTATGCAATGGATAGAGATAATAACTGGGATCGTATTCAATTAGCATTTGATGCGATGACACTTGGTGAAGGTCCACACTTTAATAGTGCGCTTGATGGTATTGAATCTAGTTACAAAAATAACATTCAAGATGAATTCATCAAACCATTTGTTGTAGATGAAGCTGGCTTAATTGAAAATAATGATGCTGTAATCTTTGCAAACTTTAGACCCGATAGAGCAATTCGCATAGCAACTGCACTATCAAATCCAAGTGCTGCTAAAACAATTTATACAGATGGTAAACCAATGTTAAATGTTTCAAAAGCACCTAAAAACATTTTCTTAGTATCAATGATGCATTATAAAGAAACTGTTAAAGGACCTTTAGCATTTGAACTACAAACGTTTGATGATTTATATGGTGATGTCATTGAAAAAAATGGTATGAAGCAAATCCGTGCAGCAGAGACTGAAAAGTATCCACATGTTACATTCTTCTTTGATGGTGGTAAGGAAGTACATCTTGCAAATGCGACAAGAATCCTTGCAGAATCACCAAAGGTTCCAACCTATGATCTTCAACCAGAAATGTCTGCATATGAATTAACTGATAAAGTTATAGCAGCATTAAAAACAGGCAAATATCAAACCATGGTCTTAAACTATGCAAACCCTGATATGGTTGGACACACCGGTAACATAGAAGCAACTAAAAAAGCCGTTGAAGTAACTGTTGAGTGCGTTGGTAAAGTAACAGATTATATTATCAATGAACTTGGTGGTGTGGCGATTATTTTAGCTGATCACGGTAATGCAGAAAAAATGCGTGATGAATTAGGTAATCCGCATACAGCACATACAACCAACTTAGTACCAGTAATACTTACTAAAAAAGGTGTTACCTTAAATAGTGGTACACTATGTGATGTTGCACCAACATTACTTGATCTTTTAGGCATCAAGCAGCCGAAAGCAATGACTGGTAAATCATTAATTAAAAAATAGATCTTAATAAAAAGCCACTGCATGTACACATTAAAAATTTAATGTGTAGTGACAGTGGTTTTTTATCATTTAAGTCTTTTTCCGGTTTCGTCAAATATCAGTATATGTACTTCTTTTGTTAAAACCGTATTGGCATCAATACCAATGAAATTACCCATTTCAAAAATATCATTACTATCTATCCCTAATTCATAGTAGTTCATGGCTTTAGCATGTGCATGCCCAAAGACATAGTAATAACCCTTTGTATCAAAGTGTTTTAAAAAGTATGGTGTTGCAGCAAAATTATATATATACCAACCTTGTTTGTTGTCATATGCATAGCCTGCATGCGTGAAAATATATTTGCCCAATCTAAATTCATCAACCATACTTTCTAATAAGCTTATGAGTTTAGGAAAACGTTTATTGATTGACATACGCATACGTGGTATCGTATTCGCATTTTTATCTGCAAACTCTATCAAGGTATTACCAAACCCGTTTTTTTGTATATTAAAGATGCCATCACTGTCACCCTTTAAGAAATCAAGCAAAAAATCATCATGATTACCACGTATCATGTGTATACGTCCTAATTTATTAAAGTGCATCAAGTAGCCTAATACTTGTAAATTTTCTACACCACGATCAAAATGATCTCCTAATGATAAAAGCATATGGTCTTCATTATCCATATCAAAACCAGCTTGATCTAAACTTTGCACGAGTGCTTTTAAATTGCCATGAATATCTGAAAACACAAAGTACTTCTTCAAACTTTATCACCTCTTATAAATATTCTAACATTTTATAAACCACATTCTCATATAAATAACTTTTTTAGTTTATAATAGTAGTATCAATACATAAGGGTTTAGGTGAATTTTTCATGGATAATTTAAAACGCACAAGTCTATATGAAAAACATGTGTCTTTAGGTGCAAACCTCATTGATTTTGGTGGTTTTCATATGCCACTTTATTATACATCCATCACTCAAGAACATCATGCTGTAAGAAATGATGTTGGGATGTTTGATGTATCTCACATGGGTCAACTTGTTATAGAAGGTAAGGATGCATTAAAGTTTGTTAATTTTGTTGTATCTGCCCAAATTGAAGTATCAACCAAGATACAATATGGTTTGTTATTAAATGAATCAGGTGGTATTTTAGATGATTTGATGGTATACCCCTTTAGTGCAGAACAAATATTACTTGTTGTGAATGCATCAAATATTGATAAAGATTTAAAGCACTTATTGCATCATAAAAACGATTTTGTTGTGAATATTCGAGATTTAAGTTCTGATTTTTCATGTATTGCCCTACAAGGTCCAAGAAGTTATGTTACTTTATCAAAATTATTTGATAACTTACCTAAACATTCGTTAGACTATTTCTTTAGTCATAATGAAAATGGTCCATTATTAATCTCAAGATCCGGTTATACTGGTGAAGATGGTTTTGAGGTATATGTTTACGGCGATTATGCGCATAAATTATGGGATGCTTTGATTCATTTTGGTGTAACACCTGCAGGTTTAGGTGCACGTGATACCTTACGTTTTGAAGCCGCAATGCCACTATATGGGCAAGAGATGGATGCATCAATCAATCCAATTGAAGCAGGATTAGGCTTTGCAGTCAATTTTGACAAACCTGACTTTTTAGGGAAAACAGCCCTTATACGTTATAACGAAACCCCAAAAAGAAAAAATGTTGGGTTTGAACTATTAGAAAAAAACATTGCTAGATCTGGGTACGAAGTCTATTTTGATAATAAGTATATTGGTCATGTAACAACTGGTTACTTATCACCAACCACTCAAAAAGCTATAGGGTTTGCATTAATCGACATAAATTATACCAAATTGGGTACAATCATTGATATCAAGGTTAGAAACAAGTTTGTTAAAGCGGTTGTTCGTAATAAAAAATTTATACAAAAAAATAATAAAGTTTAAAGGAGAAAAGAAAATGAACAAAAACGATCTATTATATTTAGACACACATGAGTGGGTATTTATTGAAGGTAACAAAGCAAAAGTAGGTATTTCTTCTTATGCTGCAATGCATTTAGGTGACATTGTGTTTTTTGATTTACCAGAAGTTGGACAATCATTTAATAAAGGTGATGTATTTGCAGCTGTTGAATCCGTCAAGAGTGCATCTGATTTATATTTACCATTAACTGGTAAAGTTGTATCTGTTAATGCTGCATTAAGTGATGAACCACAACTTGTCAATGAAGACCCATTTGA
>JBAYTJ010000032.1:0-11860 GCA_041675665.1 Acholeplasma sp.
CCCATTTGTTCAAGCTGAAAACTATTATGAAGGATCATTCAAAGAAAAACTTATGCAATTATTGGACCAAATTGCGTTATATAGCGATTTGGATAGAAATACAACAAAAGATGCTGTTGTATTATCCACATTCCACCAAGTAAAGGGATTGGAATTTAAAGTCGTCTTTATGACTGTTATGGAAGAACAAATTTTTCCATCTAGTCAATCATTTATGGATATGAACGAACTCGAAGAAGAAAGACGTATCGCATATGTTGGTGTCACAAGAGCAAAAGAAAGACTCTATTTAACGCGTAGTGAAAAACGTTTATTATATGGTGCACTCATTTATCCAAGAGCATCAAGATTCTTAAAAGAAATGATGCCAGAACAAGAAGTGTTTACTAGAAAACAGACTGCATCACCAATAATGGGTGGTCAATCAAACTACCTAAAACCTGGTGATAGTGTCACACATCAAGTATTTGGTAAAGGGGTTGTTGTAAGTGTTGATAGAGATATAGCAACAATCGCATTTTCAATGCCGCATGGTATCAAACAATTATTAGAGAGTCATCCAAGTATTAAAAAGGTGTAATCTAGTGCATGTAAACAGTTTGTTTACATGCATTTTATATAAAAATATACGTTCATAGTATTATAATGAATAACATTAATTTACAAGTCAAAATAAAAGTGATATGATTACTGTTAGGCAAAAATTTAGAGGATGAGAAAGAGAGAAGTTTTATGAAGAAAATTAGCACAATTATTGTACTTATAATGACATTCGTATTGGTTGCATGTAATGATTTGAACACACATACAATTAATTTTGAATTAAATGGTGGCAGTAACATACCAGCCATTGAGTTTAATGATGTATACATGGTATCAGATATTGAACTTATAAAGCCAGAGAAAGCAGGACACACATTTTCCGGTTGGTATTTGGATGAGAGTTTAGCACAGACATCTAAACTTAGTGATGATATTACAACATCTGTAACACTTTATGCAAAATGGGAAGTCATTAATTATTCAATTAGTTTTGAAGTAGATGGCGAGCTAAATGAAGCTCAAAAAACTGAGTATACGATTTTTGATTCAGTCGAATTACTGTCACCAACGAGATCAAACTATACCTTCCTGGGTTGGTTTGATTCAATAGACGATACTGAAGTCATTACAAGCATTCCCTTAGGTACAACAGGTGATTTAACCTTTTATGCAAAATGGGAAGCAAATGATGTTTCAAATCAGCATGTGATTTCATTTAACAATTATGATGGCAGTCTACTAGAAGAAGTTATAGTTGAGTCTGGACAAGTGCCTGTATATAGCGGGCAAACACCTACAAAACCTGCATCTGAAACACATACCTATGTCTTTATAGGATGGGATATGACACTAATAGCAGCGACTCAAGATGCAGCGTATGTTGCAGTATTTGATGCTGTTGAAATTAATTTAGATACAATATTTGATGCAGAGGCATTAAATGCTGTCTTTAATTTTGATATTTATAATTTGTTACCTCAAATTATTACTAATGATTATGAGTTGATTGATAACTCAGATGAATTATTTAATGAGGTATATATTGATTTATTTGATTGGAATGAAGATGACCTAAATGATTATGATGTATTATTAGATGCAATCTTTGAGTATGATGATATAGAACTTGCCTATATTGTAGGAGATTATTACCTATATTTATATGCCGATGATGAGGTTTTACCTGGTCAAACTGTTTATGGTATTGGTATTTATATATATTTAGATGATGAAACACCAGTAGATCCAGAAGACCCAATGGGTGAACCATTTGATAAAGACGATCTTAATGCTTTATTTGGGTTTGATATTTATGCACTACTTCCGGCATTTCAATCCAGTGATGTAATAATTACAGATTTTAGTGATGTGTCAATGTATGAAGTATATGTAGATATCTTCACATGGTCAGAGCTTGATGCTGATAATTATGAGGTTCTATTAGAACAAGCCTTAACATATGATGCTACAGAAGAATCATATATATTAGGTGATTACTTTGTATATATCTTTATAGATGAAGTAACTTATGATGGATTAACTGTATTTGGTATCGGTATTTATGGCAATAAAGATAGTGGCACACCAGTAGATCCAGAAGACCCAACGGGTGTACCATTTGATAAAGATGATCTTAATGCTTTATTTGGGTTTGATATTTATGCATTACTTCCAGCATTTCAATCCAGTGATGTAATAATTACAGATTTTAGTGATGCATCAATGTATGAAGTATATGTAGATATCTTCACATGGTCTGAATCTGATGCAGATGCTTATGATTTACTACTAGAACAAAATTTAAGTTATGATGCTACAGAAGATTCATATGTTTTAGGGGATTACTTTGTATATATCTTTATAGATGAAGTAACTTATGATGGATTAACTGTATTTGGTATCGGTATTTATGGCAATAAAGATGGTGGCACACCAGTAGATCCAGTTGATACATTTGAATTATGGAGTGATGTTGTATCTGACCTAGAAGTGAAGTTTGATGATTTAAACTTTAATACATATATGCCTGTATTTGATGAATTAAATGATTTTAGTATACTGGGTGTAAATGCTAACGAATATATCGTAGAAACAACAACAACACTAAATACTTCAACACTATATGCAAACTATGTTCAATTAATACTAAATAAAGGTTTCAATAAAGATGAAGACTTAAGTACTTTACGTGGACATGATGTCTATGTAAAAATCATTAATGATGATTTAGCTTATGGTATTTACTTAGTAATGAGTGATGATAATGTTGAAATAATTCTCTTTTCCTTTGATGCTGTATTAGATGTTGTTGTATTAGAGTCGCTATCTACACGTCAAACAATTAATGAATATGAGGTATCTAAATTTGGTATGTCAGGGTTACCTTCAACCGGTCAATTTGATGTACTTGTTATACCGGTTGAAATTAATGGTGTCCAATTTGATTCAGATTATTTAGCTAAATTAGATACTGTCTTTAATGGCACAAGTCAAACAACCGGTTGGGAAAGTGTTTCAAGCTATTATTATAAAAGTAGTTATGGCAAGTTAGATTTAAGTTTTGATATTGTAGAAAAATACACCACATCAAATAATCAATCATTTTATGAATCTAAACAAGATGCAGGTGATCAATATGCAATATTAGAAACTTTAAATGCTAAAGATTCAAGTATCGATTTTAGT
Source organism: Acholeplasma sp. (assembly GCA_041675665.1). Taxonomy (GTDB): domain Bacteria; phylum Bacillota_I; class Bacilli_A; order Acholeplasmatales; family Acholeplasmataceae; genus Acholeplasma. The sequence continues at coordinate 3,229 of JBAYTJ010000032.1, forward strand.
AAGTATGATTCAAATAATGATGGTGTCATTGATTCTGTAATATTTATTTATTCTGTGGACTATGATTATGATGTGAACCCTTGGTGGGCATGGGTATTTACGGCTCAAGAAGGTGTTGCATCAAGTGTTGGGTTACTTGATGGTAAGGTATTTGATTATTACTTCTGGGCAAGTTATAGTTTTATTGAAGATGCAATCCCTGGAAATAGTAGTTTAATATTAAACAGTGAGACATATATACATGAATTAGGGCATTTAATGGGGATGGTTGATTTCTATCCATATGAAGGTGATTATCCATATGGCCCATTGGGCGGATTTGATATGATGGATTATAATGTTGGTGATCATGGACCCTTTACTAAGTTAGTCTTTGGTTGGTTAGAACCGCTTGTTGCAACAAACGGTAGTTATGAAGTCATATTAGATAGTTATTCATTAGATGATGATGGCTTAAACAATACATTATTAATTCCTTATAATGTAGATGACCTAAATGATGGTAATGCATTTGATGAATATTTATTGGTCATGTTTTATACACCAAATGGTCTATATAATGGTCATTTAGATTATGTACCTACTAATGCAGGCGTTGTGGTTTACCATGTTGATGCTAGACCAACATCAAATCCAGATTATTGGGGCTATTACTTTATCAATGATAACGAGGGTACATCAACATTTATTGTACAAGTATTAGAAGCAGATAAAAATAACTCTATACCTGGTCATAGTACGCTTAAACAAAGTGATCTATTAACCAGTGGAACGATAAATTTAAATACGTATACATGGAACCAAGGTGGTAACATTCATGTCAGTATTTCGATAACTTCAAGTATTAATAATGATTCAAATAGTGTTACATTAAGCGTTAATATATCTTAATACTATCTAGATTAGAGACAACTAAAAAAGTTGTCTCTTTTTTTAAAAAAGTTCTTTTTATCACTCATGACTACTATGATATAGGAGGTTTAAAGGATGATTTTAAATAAGGAACAACAAGCCGCTGTATATACGGATGATAAAAATATATTTTTAATTGCTGGCGCTGGTAGTGGTAAAACACGTGTTATTGTTGAAAGAATTAAATATTTAATTACTAAAGGGGTATGTAGCAGTGATATATTATGTATAACATTTACCAACAAATCAGCAGATGAGATGCGTCACAGGCTCAAAGATTTTGATGTCTATGTGAACACTTTTCATGGGTATTGTTATAATGTTTTAAGTCAGCATAAGACGTTTAAAATATTTGAACATAATAATGAGTTTACTGACGATGAGATTTTAAAAGTAGCACGCTATAAAAATAGTTTAAAAACAAATAAGAAACCTAAGGTATATGAAAGGTATGCGCATTATCTAGACAGTAGAGAACTCTTAGATTTTGATGATTTGATGTTGGATGCATTTGAGTATATGCATGCGCATACTTTTAAGTATATATTTGTTGATGAGTTTCAAGATACCAACCTACTTCAATACAAAATCCTAAGTTTAATGATGCATCAAACAACACATCTGTTTGCTGTTGGTGATCCAGATCAGTCGATATACGCATTTCGAGGTGCTAGAGTAGAACTGATTGAAAGATACCTTAAAGATTATGATGCAACACTCTTAAAACTTCAAATGAATTACAGGTCAAACATGCACATTTTAAAAGCCTCAAATAATTTAATAGATAAAAACCTTAATCGCTATAAAAAGCGATTAATTGGTGTTAAATCAGATACGAATAAACCAATGATTTATATAGGGCATACATCTGCTTTATATCAACAAATAATTTATCTAATTAAAAGTAATAAAGATTTTGATGCGGTCATACTCTATAGAAATCATTATCAAGTGACATATTTAAGACAACTATTAATTAGAAATTATCTATTTGATGTGAGGCTATATAGTTTCCATGAATCAAAGGGCTTAGAGTTTAGAGCTGTTTATATCGTAGGACTTGAATCGTTACCATTTGATAAAACGAATATGTATAAAAATAAAGAAGAGGAACGCCGATTGTTGTTTGTTGGTATGACAAGAGCGATGGATAAACTTTATTTATTTTCTACAAAGAAAACAGCATTTTTACGACAAACTAAAGTAAAAATTGAGTATCTATAATTTGGGTAAAAATATAGTCCTAAACTTCATGACACAGGCGGCCTCGTGGTATAATAAATAAAAGGTGATAATTATGGACATTGCGTCAAAAATAAAATTGTTAAGAAAACAAATAAATGAAGCCAATTACTTATACCATACAAAAGATAATCCACAAATATCTGATTTTCAGTATGATCAGTTAGTTAAAGAATTGATTGAACTTGAAGCGAAGTATCCGGAATATGATGATGAGACATCACCAACTAAAAAAATTGGTGGTGTGATTTTAGATAAGTTTAATAAACATACCCATACTGTACCAATGATGAGCCTTGGCAACATTTTTAATAAAACAGAACTTAAAAGCTTTTATGATCGTATTTTAAAAGTTGTACCGAATGTTGCATTTACGGCAGAACTAAAGATAGATGGTTTAGCAGTAACCTTGATTTATGAAGCAGGTGTTTTTAAACGTGCGGCAACACGTGGTAATGGCTCGGTTGGTGAGGATATTACTGAAAACGTGCGTACTATTAAATCTCTACCACTTAGATTAAATGAAGCGATAGATATTGAGGTTCGTGGTGAGATTTATATGTCACATAAAGCTTTTAAAAAGGTCAATTTAGACCGTGCCAATCAAAATCAAGACCTATTTGTTAATCCAAGAAATGCAGCGGCTGGAACGATGCGTCAATTAGATTCTAAAGTGGTTGCTAAAAGAGGATTGGATTTATTTACATATACAGTAGTTAATGCTTCTAATTACCAGCCAACTCAAAGTGACACTTTAAAGTACTTAGAAAAGTTGGGATTTCCAGTGAATTCAAATTATAAGCTTGTATCTAGTTTTGATGATTTAAGTCAAGCCATAGATGATTTTGATATGTTAAGAAAAACATTAGCATATGATACAGATGGTGTTGTTATAAAGGTCAATGATTTTGAGTATTATGAAACCATTGGTTACACTGCAAAATATCCTAAATATGCGGGTGCATATAAATTTGCAGCAGAAAAACAAGTGACACAAGTTCTAGATATCATTTTTCAAGTTGGTCGCAGTGGTGTAATTACACCCGTTGCTGTATTAAAACCTGTGTTTATTTCAGGTTCGCTTGTTTCTAGGGCAACACTACATAATGAAGATTATATTTTGAATAAAGATATTCGTATTGGGGATGATGTTTTTGTACACAAAGCAGGAGAGATTATACCTGAGGTCATTGAAGTCATCATGGATAAACGAATAGATCAAAAACCTTTTGAAATGATTAAGCATTGTCCAGCATGTCAATCTGAGTTGGTTAGAAAATCTACTGAGGCAGACTATTTTTGTATGAATGATGCCTGTCCTGGGAAAAATATTTATGGACTGATTCATTTTGCAAGTAGGGTGGCCATGGACATTGATACGTTGGGTGAAAAAGTCGTTGAACTTTTACATGGACAAACATACCTTCAGACAATACCTGATATTTATAAATTACATACATATAAAAATGCTTTAGAAGAGCTACCAGGTTTTGGTCAAAAGAAGGTAGAAAAATTATTTAATGCTATTGAAGCGTCCAAGCAACAAACCTTTGATAAATTAATCTTTGGTTTAGGGATTAAAAATGTTGGTGCGAAAGTTGCTAAGATGTTAGTGAGTAAATATCCTTCAATGGATTTATTAAGAAAAGCAGTCTTTGAAGATTTAATAGAAATTGATGATATCGGTCCTGAGATTGCAGATAGTGTAACAACATACTTTAGCGATGAAGGTAATCAACGAATGATTGATGAATTGATAGCTTTAGGGTTAAATATGCAATATGAAGTTGAACAGATAAAAACGCATGCATTTAATGGGAAGACATTTGTCGTTACAGGAACGCTTGAGAGCTTTTCTAGAACAGAAGCTAGTGAAATTATTGAAAAGCTTGGTGGTAAGGTTAGTGGTTCTGTATCAAAGAAAACAGATTATTGTTTGGCGGGTACTGATGCAGGATCAAAACTGATTAAAGCTCAAGCACTTGGTATTGAAATATTAGATGAACAGACATTTAAGGTGAAAATTAATGAATAATGATTGGTTACGTATTAAAGGTGCAAGAGAAAATAACTTAAAAAATATCGATTTAGATATTCCTAAAAACAAACTTATTGTCATGACAGGTGTTTCGGGTAGTGGAAAGTCTTCATTAGCGTTTGACACAATTTATCAAGAAGGTCAAAGACGCTATATGGAGTCATTATCTAGTTATGCTAGGCAGTTTTTGGGTAATTATGAAAAACCTGATGTAGATGCTATAGAAGGTTTATCACCAAGTATTTCTATCGACCAAAGAACAACCTCAAATAATCCAAGATCAACGGTTGGTACAGTGACCGAAATTTATGATTATTTTAGATTGTTGTATGCACGTGTTGGTACACCCTATTGTCCAGGTTCAGATGAACCCGTGACCAAACAAACCATTGAAGAGATGACATTGCGTGTATTAAAGTTACCTGTGAATTCAAAAGTCATTATTGTGGCACCTACAGTAACAAGACAAAAAGGCACACATAAAGAAAAGTTAGCATCTTGGTTGAAAGATGGGTTTACCCGTGTTTGGGTAGATGGGGAAGTACTTTTAATTGAAGAAATGGAAGTACTAGATAAAAATAAGTTTCATGATATTGCTGTTGTCATTGACCGAATTGTTATTAAAGAAGGTATTCGATCCAGAGTATATGATGCAATGGAACTTGCAGCTAAGTTTGGTGAAGGAAAAACTAGGGTAATTGTCAATAACAAAGAAGTGATCAATTTTAGTGAGAAGTTCTTTTGTGAGGGCAGTGATTTTACGATACCTGAATTAGAACCGAGATTATTTTCATTTAATACACCAATAGGTGCATGTCCGCACTGTAATGGTTTAGGTTTAAAGATGGAAGTTACTAAGGAATTGGTATTAAATCCTGAAAAAGGATTACTTGATGGTGGTATTATTCCTTATCGTCATGCAGATGATAATAACTTAAATGTTCAAGAAATTGAAACCGTATGTGAGCATTATGGTATTGATCCTTATCAACCAATTAGAGATATTCCAGACAAGAAATTAGATATTATTTTATATGGTACCAAAGAAAAATTAGAGTTTAAGTTGGTTTCAAATAGTGGTCGACGCCACGAGAAAAAAGTTAAATTTGAAGGTGTCATTGATAATTTAAGTCGCAGGTACATAGAAACAACATCGGAGTGGATTCGTAAATGGATTGAATCATTTATGTCAGAGTCTACATGTCCAGTATGTAAGGGACATCGTTTAAATGAAGCTGCTTTATCAGTTAAGATAAATAGGTTAAATATTAGTGAAATGATGAATAAACCTGTTGAAGTATTAAAAACCTTAATTCATGCGTTAGATTTAAATGATGAGCAACAACAAATCGCTAGATTGTTACTAGATGAAATTAGTCATCGTCTAATATTTTTAGATGATGTGGGTTTGGGTTATCTAAATTTAGCACGTGGTGCAGCAACGCTATCTGGTGGTGAAGCTCAACGTATTCGTTTAGCAACTCAAATTGGTTCTAAATTATCAGGTGTTTTATATGTTTTAGATGAGCCAAGTATTGGCTTACATCAAAAAGATAATGAACGTCTAATTAACTCATTAAAGAAAATGCGTGATTTAGGTAATACATTAATTGTCGTTGAACACGATCATGATACGATGCTTGCATCAGATTATTTGGTAGATATTGGTCCATATGCTGGTGAAAATGGTGGCCGTATTATTGCAGTGGGTACACCTAAAGAGGTTATGGCAAACCCAAATAGTTTAACGGGTAAATATTTAACCGGTGAACTTAAAGTTGAAGTGCCTAAAGTTAGACGTAAAGGTACCGGTAAAGATATCATGATTATTGGTGCTAAAGAAAATAACTTAAAAGATATTAGTGTAGGTATTCCTTTATCTAAATTAACATTAGTTACTGGTGTATCAGGTAGTGGTAAGTCTACATTAGTCAATGATATATTATTAAAAGGTTTACGCCAAAAACTATACCGTTCTAAAGAATTAGCTGGTCGTCATGACATGATACAAGACTACGGCTACATTGATAAAATTATTGAGATTTCTCAATCTCCAATTGGTTATAATCCAAGAAGTAACCCGGCAACATATACGGGTGTCTTTGATGATATTAGAGATGTATTCGCATTAACCAATGAAGCAAAGATGCGTGGGTATAAAAAGGGCAGATTTTCATTTAATGTCCGTGGTGGGCGTTGTGAGCATTGTAATGGTGATGGTGTTATTAAAATTAGTATGCACTTTTTACCAGATGTCTATGTACCTTGTGAGGTTTGTGAGGGTAAACGTTATAATCATGAAACCTTACAAATTAAATACCGTGGAAAATCAGTAGCTGATGTACTTGATATGACAATTGATGATGCTGTAGTCTTTTTTGAGAATCATCCGAAAATACATTCAAAACTTAAAACGATTAAAGATGTCGGTTTAGGTTATATTAAACTTGGTCAATCAGCACCGACATTATCTGGTGGTGAGGCACAACGTGTGAAGCTTGCATCTGAGCTTTATAAACGTATCACTCCAAAAACCTTATATATTTTAGATGAGCCAACAACTGGTTTGCACACTGATGATGTGAAACGTTTGGTCAATGTACTACATCAAATTGTCGATCAAGGTGCGACCATGATTGTTATTGAGCATAATTTAGATGTTATTAAAAATGCTGATCATATTATTGATTTAGGTCCAGATGGTGGTGATGCGGGTGGTTATATCGTTGGCATGGGTACACCAGAAGAACTATCAAAAAATATGAAGAGTTATACAGGTAGATATTTAAAAGATATATTGTAAAGGATAAAAATTATGGATAATAATCCAAAGGATCCCAAACAAACTAAAGCAACCAAAGATAAAAAACGTCATCAAAAAAGTGTGTTTATTCACTATCAATTAGGACTGGTGTTACACCTAAATTTCAGTGTGCACATACTTCTTTTAACGGTCGTTAACATTCTAGTTGGTGGTATTGTTGTTGGATTAACAAGCAGATTTTTTCCAATCATTTCTGTTGAAACGATTGAAGCATTCTTAATCGCAACCATACTATTTACCTTATTAGAAGTATTTATTAAAGGTATCATGGTAAGATATTTGTATAAATTTGTCTTTATGACTTTTGGTATAATGTTTTATTTGAGTAATTTATTATCCTTTTGGATTATTGATTTATCAATGAGTCAAATAACATTTTTATATAACGGTACAAATATATTTACATTCACATTTATATTTATGATGATTCGATTATTATTTACAACGTATGTTAGAAAATCAAAGTGGATACAAGGAGGGTTATAATATGGCACATAAAAAATCAATACGGCTTAAAAAAATAGCTGAGGATTTAAACTTAAAAATTGTAGCAGGGTTTAAAGGTGAAGATAGGCGTGTAGAAGTGGAGATGCTTTCTAGACCTGGTGTAGAATTTGCTGGATTCTTAGATTTTTTTGACCCACAACGAATTTTGTTGATTGGTTCAAAAGAAGCTCACTTTTTAATGTTGTTAGAAGAATCTGTGCAAATAGATCGTGTCGATGCTGTATTAAAGTTATTACCACCTGCTGTTATCTTTAGTATCAATGTGGAGATACCACAATATTTTATTGATTTAGGCAATACTTATGGTGTGCCACTATATAAATCCAATGAACGTACCACACCGATTAATTCGAAGTTGTATGCTTATTTACGTAGTGCACTTGCACCACGTATAAGTATTCATGGTACGTTATTAGACATTTATGGGATGGGTACATTAATCATTGGTAAATCTGGTGTAGGTAAATCAGAGACTGCATTAGAACTGATTAAAAGAAATCATATTTTAGTTGCAGACGACAGAGTTGATGTTTATGAAACGGCACCCGGTGTGATTATTGGACAAGCACCTAAAATATTAGAACGTTACATTGAAATACGTGGTATTGGTATTGTGGATGTCGTTCAAATGTTGGGTGCAGGCGCATTTAGAGAAAACAAGAAAATACGGCTTGTGATTGAACTAGAGCATTGGGATAAAAATAAGACATATGATCGTTTAGGTATAGAAACTGAACACTATACGATTTTTGATACAATCATTCCTAAAATTACAATCCCTGTTTTACCAGGACGTAATAATGCAACATTAGTAGAATCTGCAGCAATGAACCAAAAGTTAAAATATCTGGGTTATAATGCAGCTGAAACACTGATACAAAATGTAGCTTCAAAAGCTGCAAGCAAGGGAGCAGAAGACGATGATGAATAGTTTTAAAAAATATCAAAGTTATATTTTATATGGTGGGATGGCACTTTTATTTCTACTATTAATTTTAATTGCAACACTAGGGGATGCACCTTATAGTGCAGTTGCATTCAAACTGGGTGCATTTAGCGTACAGTGGTATGCAATATTTATTTTAGCGGGTATTGTTACAGCAGCAACC
>JBAYTJ010000033.1:0-11642 GCA_041675665.1 Acholeplasma sp.
AAGTAAAATGCGAGTAAGCCACCACCAATTAAGAATATTGTAATCATTGTATTGGCTGCAATTTGTTGTGCAATAAATATCCTGTTTTGATCAATGACTGATTGACTACTTAAATCAACTTCATAACCATAAGCTTCTAATGCGCTTTTAAGTTCCAGGTAATTTGGTGTAAAGATATATGCATCACCACTTGCTGATAATATCAAGTTTTCATATTCAGTTTTTGTCGTAGTTGGTTCAATTTCAGATATATTATAGTTATTCATAATCAAAGCTGTTTGATAATCATAAACATAAATGGATTTATAACCAAAGTCTGCAATACCTACGATTTCATAAGTTCTATTTGGTTCATTAAGTGGTCCGTTAAAGGATAAGAATTCACCAATGAAGTCACTAGCATTCCAAATACCAATATCTTGATAGCTTTGGTCCATGAAATTACCTGTAGAATAAATACCAAAACTAATAACAATCTGACCGGCATGAACAGGTAAGGTGCCATCATATAGGTCGTTTTGAGCTAATTGATCAACATACTCTGTTTTAATACCACCTGGCAATTCTTTATACTTACCATTACCTAAATTAATTTGCAAGCTAAAGTCTATTGAGGAACGGTTTAAATGCAAACTATAGTCACCATCAGTTTCTGTATCAAGTCGTTGTAAAAACGTACTGACACCTTGTGCGTTAAAGTAACTATTCTTTTCAACTTGAATGTAACGTTCATCAATCGTTAGACTATTTTTATAATCGGTTGATAATATACTATACATATTAATGGTTGCATAAGCGACCAACATCCCACTTAACATAAAGATTGCAAGCATAATTTTACCCTTACGACCAAAATTCATGATCTTTCTAAAAGCAATCCAAAAACTATTTTTAAATGAAATGGTCAAACGCTTTTGTTTTTGCAAACCTGAATGATCAAGTACTGAATCATCAAATGTTGTAGCAAGCATTTCTGCCCTAGTCTTTTTAGTAAAGTGTTCATCTTTAACTTCAATATGTGATTCTTCATTTAAAAGCTTTATTTTTTGAATATCACTATCAATATCTAAATAAAGTGTTTTATTTTTAATAATTAAACGTACCTTAGTCGGTAATATATCTTCACTGTCGGTGTAAAGGGCTGCATCTAGGCTATCGGATTTCAGGTTAGAAAGTTGATTTAAATCTTTTAAATAAATAGTATTTTCATTGGTAAAACCATGCTCTAAATCTGCATCATTTTCTGTATCACCAATAATTTTACCATCTTTAATTTCTATAATTCGGTCACCATAAAAGCTAGCTAATTCCTTTTCATGTGTAACTAAGACAACGAGTTTATTAACTGAAATACTCTTAATAATATTCATAATTTCTAAAGTATTTTTACTATCTAAGTTACCGGTTGGTTCATCAGCGATAATGACCTTAGGGTTTTTAACGAGCGCACGAGCAATCGCAACTCTTTGTTGCTGGCCACCAGATAACTGTGTACTACGTTTTTTTCTAAAGCGATACATACCAACTTGTTTAAGTATATAGTTTACACGTGTTTCAATTTCATTTTTATCGTTGATACCAATCATTTTTAAGACGAATGCCACATTATCAAAGACACTTAAACTCGGCATTAAATAATAGTTTTGGAATATATACCCAACTTCTTCTGTACGTATTTTATCCCATACACTAGACTTATAGTGATTAATATTGTGGTCAAAAAATTGTATGTCACCTTTTTGTACCTTATCTAGACCACCAATTACATTAAGTAGTGTTGTCTTACCAGAACCAGATGGTCCTAGTAAAACAACCAATCCTTTTTCTGGGAATGTTACGGATACATCATTTAAAACATGAATACTGTTTTTCTTGCCACGATTAAAGTGTTTATCTAAATGTTTGACCTGTATCATAATGTATCCTCTCTACTTTCTGTTAGGTTTTCTATAACTGATATCTTAAATGTTTTCTTATTAAACCTACGCGCCAACCAAATAGATAAATATGTAAATGTAATAAATAATATAAAATAATCTACCGGTAGTAAACGTTGTAAGATGACGTTCATCGAGTAATTATAATAACTTAGTAAGTTAATAACAATTAGAGAAATAACAAATGAAATGATCATCATATAGAGTTGTTCAAAGATGACAAGCATACCCAATTTAGACTCATTGGTACCAATAGATCTAAAGATAGCAAAGTCTTTCTTTCTTGAACTCATAACGTTTTTCATAACTGAATAAAGAATGAAATATAAGAATAATGCAAAAAAGTAGATAAATGCATAGAAGAATAGTGATACTACAAAGTTTAGAGGGGCAAATAGCTGGTTCATTGCATCCTGTTCTATTGCAGGATAAATAACGCGGTACGCTGATTTATCGATCGCATTAAACAAGCGTTCTGCTTGAATTGAGTTACTTGCTACTAAGGCAGCTGTTTGACTACCTGTAAGCGCAAGATGTTCATGTGGAAAGTATATTGTTTGCCTATTATTATCATTATATATTGCTGCGACACGATAACTAATTTCTTGATAGCTAAAGTAATCTATTTCAATTTCAACTCGTGAGACTTCATCAATTTGTTCGAGTGTATAATAGGATGTTAAATCAATTTCGTAAGCATATTCTCTAAGCATATCAACGGTTTCATCATTTTTAACAAAACGCCAAACGATTTCATTAATATTATAATCTTGCCAGTATGTTTGTGGTAGTTGATATCTGTCACTACCAAGTGAGATTGCATCTACAATTTCATTAGAATTTGTATATGATGAGCTTTGAATAGTGCTATTTACATTAATATTGAGGGCATTAGATACAACCACATCATTTGGACCTAAATTATTGAAACTACCAGCAATTAAAAATTGAGGTTGTTGTGCGATATGATATGTCGTATCAAACTTATAGGTGTTTGTATTTAACCAAACATTATAACCATCTGTACTGGTGTAATTCATATCACTATTGGTATCTAGATCGAGTGGTAATGCACCTTCATAGACGAAGTGGTTGCCACCACTTAAAGTGCTTAATGCATTGTAATCTGCTTGCGTCATAGCGTTTCCATCTTTTCTGACAACATTCATACGGTTATCAGACATTGATCTTGTATAAAAATCAAAGTGCGAGGTTTGCATCCAATTACCACCACCATCAAACGAAAAAATATTACTTCTAGCGCTATTCATCGCATTACTATATGTCATTGTAAATACTAAGATGATCATTATTTGTAATGCAACAAAGAATATGAGTAGTCTTGGTCTAGATAATAAATTCCTTAAAGCAAACCTTGCAACAGATGACATAGGCATTGCTTTAATATCTGGTTCTACAGGGTTTTCTAATGTTTGTGTTGGCTTAATTTTTTTATCTTCAACCACTTCACCATCATGCATCTTAATGTGACGTGTAGCGATATCTTTGACTTGATCATAATCATGTGTGACGATAATAATTAATTTGTCTTTAGATAAATCTAACAACAAATCAATGACTTGTTTACTAGATTCAGAATCTAAGTTACCGGTTGGCTCATCAGCAACAATAATTGGTGTATCCTTTGCAAGTGCTCTTGCAATAACAGCACGTTGTTTTTGTCCACCAGAAAGCTTTGATGCTTTATGGTTTTTGTGACTGGTTAAACCAACTTTATCAATCAATTCAAGTGCACGTTTTTTTCGTTCTTTTCTCGGATAATTCTGAACTTCTAAAGCCAATATAACATTCTCATAGACCGTAAAAGAATCTATAATATTATAACTTTGAAAGATAAATCCAATATATTTAGAACGATAATTCTCCCAATCTTTAATTAAAAAATGAGATGTTTCCTCATCATTTATATAGAGTTCGCCGTCTTCATAACTATCTAGCCCAGAAATAACGTTTAAGAGTGTCGATTTCCCACTACCTGATTCACCTGTGACTGCAACAAACTCTCCTAAGTTAAAATCAAGTGATACTTTCTGCATCCCAACAGAGACGCCTTCACCTGATTTATAATATTTACTAATATTCTCTAATTTTATTAGTGCCATAATCATTCCCCTATGATCTTTTGAATTTTTGATACATTATTTATTAAATAGTTTGGTGTTTCTAATACAAGTTTTTCGATATCTCTAAAGCCCCACGTGACACCAATGACCGTTACATTCGCATGTTTGGCTGTTTTGATATCAACTTCAGAGTCTCCAATAAATATAACATTTTCTTTATGCGTACCAAGTGCTTTTATAGCATTATTTAATGGCGCAGGATCGGGTTTTTTAGGTACATTTTTTTGTTCACCAATTACACAATCAAACATGTCATTAAAGTAGTGTTTAATAATCTTTTCCACTGCATTTTGATGTTTGTTAGATACAACCCCTAACTTATAGGATTTCTTTAAATTTTTGAGCAGTTCAACAATCCCATCATAAGGTCTGGTTGAATCCATTGCGTGGTTTTCTAAATACGGTATATAAATGTCTAATGCTTCATTGATACGGGTTGGATGTGCTTTTAAAATGTGTTGCCATAGCTTTTGTGCGCCATTTCCAAGATAGCTTCTAACATCCTTTTTGCTTACAGTATGTAACTTTAGTTGTTTCATCGTATAATTTACACTATTTGTAATATCGTCTAAGGTATCTAATAATGTACCATCTAGATCGAAAATTACCGCTTCTAAATCTCTCATATATACCTACTTTCTAATATGTATTATATCATGATATAAATATATGCGTTTGTAAAATATATATTAATAAAAAACTAACAATATATATACTGTTAGTTTTATCATTGATCAATTTAAATTGCACAGCCATCTGGACCACAAGCATCATCGCTTTTACCAATCGTTTCAAATGGACTACTTTCCTGATAGGCTTGTGCCAGTGCTTGTTTAAACATAGCTTTTGGTTGTGCACCACTGACAGCGTACTTTCTATCTAAAACAAAGAATGGAACACCACGTACACCAATTTGAACTGCTTCATTAAGCTCCTTTTTAACCACATCATTAAACTGATCAGATGTTAATACACCTTTGGCTATATTTTGATCTAAATCTAATGACTTTACGATATCTAACAACGTTTGATCATCATGAAGGTTTAACCCCTTGGTAAAATAAGCCTCGAAAAGTTTGTCTGAAACTTCTGCTTCCTTACCTAAAGTGCGTGCCCATTTCGCTAATCTATGTGCCTTCAATGTATTGGTCATTTGCATCTGATCATAATTAAAGTTTAGACCAACTTCTTTGGCACGCACGGTTGTTTGCATAAACATCTCTTTTGTTTGATTTAATGACACCCCTTTTAAATTAGAAAAAACGGTATAACTATCTTCATTTGTTTCAAATGGTGCATTTGGATTCAGTTGATAAGACTTATAAATAACTTCTATATTGTCTTTATGTTCAAATTCATTAAGAACACTTTCAAATACTGTTTTACCTATATAACAAAATGGACATGAAAAATCGCTCCATATTTCTATCTTCATAAAAATTACCTACCTTTTTAATCATTATAGTTATTCTAACATGTCCACAAAAATAAAAGTTGCCAATGCTTGGCAACTTTTAAATTGTGTGAAATTATTTACCTTCTAGGGCAATTAAACTCACAATCAGCAGTAGTAACGGTTGATATACAGTGTTCCAAATAACAGCTACAACAGCTTGAAGTTGTGTCCATAAGTCACTACTAGATTCCCAAGCATCGATATACGCTTGAAATGAACCTAGAAATAATGATGCAAAGACAACACCTGCAACAGTTAAACCTACTAAACCTATAATTCTTCTCATTTGAATAAACACCTCCATGTTCTTAACTATTTTACATTAAAAATATGAAAATGTATGTATAATTTACTTATTTTTTATCGAAAGCAATAATTTCGTCTATTGTCTTACTAATAAACTTAATCGCTTCTTTTAATGGTTTCGCCGTTTTTAAGTCAACATCTACCATTAAAGCTAAGTCTAAAGGTTTTTTTGTTCCGCCTGCTTTTAGTACTTCAAGCCAGTTTCTAGGATCTAGTGTCTTTTCAAAGATTCTTTGAGAAACAACTGTACCTAAGGTTAGTCCAGCAGAATATGTATAAGGATATAGACCCATAAAGTAATGTGGTTGACGCATCCATGTTAAGCCTGCATAATCTGGTATTTCTACTGCATCGCCCCAAAATTCTTTTAAAACACTGAGTTTAATGTTATTTAGAATGTTTGCTGAAATTGGTTCATAGTTATCAATTTTTTCATATACTTTTCTTTGGAATGCAGCTTCTAGAAGGTGTGTGACAAAGTTATGATAGTAAGTTCTAGAAATCATGACTGATTGAATCCAACGTTTGGTACGTGCATCTTTAGCGTTATTCATTAAATGACGTGCCATAATGAGTTCATTAGTTGTTGAAGGTGCCTCAATGAAGTATAGTGATGGTCTTGTGTTAAAGATGTTTTGATTGGCATTAGCATATTGGAAATGACCAGCATGACCAATTTCATGTGCTAGCACCATCACCTCATCCATTTGTCCATTCCAGTTAATTAATATAAATGAATTTTGGCCATATGGTGAGGAACAAAAACCACCCGTTGATTTGCCTATATTTTGTGGAAAATCAATCCATCTTTCATCAAATGAACGTCTAACCATTTCTAAGTATTCATCACCTAAAATAGATAAACCATCCATTAACATTTCTTTTGAGGATTCAATGGTTACTTTCGGTTCAAAACTATCATCTACTGCAATTTTTAAATCTGCATATGTCACTTTATCTAAACCATGGATTTTACCTAAGTGTATTGCATATTTACGCATTGCTGGTGCTAAATCTTTCATAATAACATCAATTTGACGATCCATAAATGATTTAGGTACTTTTTGGTTATATAATAGATAATCAAAAACTGATTTAAAACCTCTTGCATCAGCAAGTGCTTTTTCTTTTTGGAGTTGTGCATAATATTGACTTGCAAACCCGTGTTGATACTCAGCTAGTTTGCTATAAAAAGTTTCATATGCTTTGTGTCGTACTTCTGTATGACCATCGTATTCATATTCATTTTCAAATAAGGTAAATGAATTTGGATAAATTTGACCTGCAACTTCAAAATCACTAAACTTCATGTCGATAAGTTTAAAACGATTATAACTACCATATGGTGCATTTAACACAGGTGATAATGCAGTTAATAGTTTTTCTGCTTCAGGTTTTAGCGTATGCTTCTTATATGCTAGCATCTCTTCTAAATATAGTTTATTAGAATCATCAATTTTGATAGCTTCTAAAATTGTTTTCTTAGGTATTTTCTTAAGTTCATTATCAAAAAAGTCTAATTGTTTAGAAATCTTTTGAAGTCTTATGGATGTCTTACCACTACGCATTTGATTCGCTTCACTGGCTCCATCTACACTAGATTGTAGCGATGCATAAGCACTTAATGATGTAATTAAGTTATAAATTTTCTTAAGTTCATTAATCGCATTGGTAATAATATATTGATCACTTAATCGTTTTTCATACTTAACAACAAATTCTTTACAATCCCCTTCAAGTTGATCAAATGCTTGATTAAACATTTCATCATTTTTATAAATTGAATGGATATCCCATGTATGTGAAACATTGACTTCCGCTCTTATAGGCAGTTGTTTTTTCATTAATCTTCCTTCTTTCTCTATCTTTTTCTTTTATAAATTACATAAAACATAAATATTACAAATAAATAAATTGGTAACATAATCATATATACCCAGTAATTAGTGACATCATTTATCAATAGTGTTATAGAAAATGCAAGCGACCATGTAAATAGCGTAAAATAGCTTAATATATACCTTATTTGTCGCCATACAAAGAAAAATAATAATAAGACTAAACTAGATAGTGGTATGGCATATATTAAAAGCTGCCATGCCTGATAATCAACATTGAGTAATGAAAATATACCAAATGGTGCCTGCTATCAACCAAACAATAGATGCATAAAAATAGGCCAATATATATCGATATTTAAAAAGTGAAAACCTGTGTTTTCTTTTAGAAATCATTTGATCAACTGAGACACCAAAAAATATGGATAGTTCCTTGATAACAAAAATATCTGGTACACCCTCAGCGCGCTCCCACTTAGAAATTGATTTATCCGAATAATTCAATTTCGATGCAAGTTCTAACTGGGTTAAAGCCATCTTTTTTCTGTAATATGCAATATTATCAGCTAAATATTGAGTTATAACACCTTTAATATTATTTTCCATAAGAATATTTTACCATAAAATGTATGATTCTACTACCGGTAGAGTGTCACTTTTTTATTCTATTATGTAAAAATAAATAGTAGGTAGACCTATATTATAATACATCATACAATGAATATATAAAAAACTAGAAAGGAACATACACATGATTAAAATAATAGTGGATTCCACATGTGACTTAAGTGATGCATTTATTAAAAAACATAACATCGATGTTGTACCACTTCAAGTCATTATAAATAATAAACCTTATAAGGATAAATTAGAATTATCTATAGAAACCTTATATGAACATATCAAAAAAGGTGATGACATTAAAACATCACTTCCGATCTATGAAGACATACAACCAATCTTTGAAAAGTATGCAAAAGAAAATCAACCGTTTATCTTTTATGCATTCTCTAAATCATTATCAGGTACCTATAACTTCGCTAATTTACTAATCAAAGACTTACAAGAAACATATGATACAAAAATGTATGCAGTAGACACAAAAAATGGTGGACTTGCTAGTGCGATGATGTTAGAAAACATAATCAGCTATTTAGATAATGATCCTTCATTTGAAGCAACCATCAAATATAGTGAAAAGTTAGCAGACCAGATGCATCATGTTATCATGTTAGAGGATTTAACCCAACTTAGAAAAGGTGGGCGTATCTCAGCTATTAAATCAATGATTTCACATGCCTTATCGATTAAACCAGTCCTCCAAATACATGATGGCAGTATTAAGTCATATAAAAATGCAATCGGCTCAAAACGTGCTTTAAATGAGTTAAGTGTATATGTAAACAAGTATGCTAAAGACAAATCCACAAAGATAGGAATATTATATTCTGCAAATGAAAACTTACTAAATATCATGTTATCAAAGTTAGAATCCAGTGGTTATAAAAACATTGTTGTTGGTCGTATTGCAAGTGTTATGACCGCACACATTGGTTTAGATGCAGTATCTATTTGTTTCCTATAATTAAACTCAGTAAAAACGTCCGATTTCTACTAAGAATCGGACGTTTTTTTATGCATAAATATATGTAAATGTATCACTTAAATCAGATGTTTTACCGGTCATATCCACTGCCCTAACTTGAATGTCATAACTTTGAGCAATATTTAGTCCTTTAAGTGTTATTTGATTGAGTGGTGATAAACCATATAGTTCACCATCTAAATATACTTCATAATGATCAATACTATAGTCATCTTCTGCAGCTAACCAAATGATACTGTTGGTAAGACCAGATGATGCAGTAATGTTTGTTGGTCTATCAGGTGCATCCTTATCAATCTTTTTATAATCTCTTTGATATACTCTAACGTAATCTATTTCAAAGACTTGTGGGAAGATACTGTTATCAACACCTTGTATGCCACCCCATGATCCGCCGACAGCAACATTAATAATTAAGAAGAATTTTTCAAAAAAAGGAAAGACTTCGTTTGCTTCATAGGCAAGATTAAACTGTGGCATATAAACATACTTAAATATTTCAAACCCATCGATGTATGTCGTTATTTTTCCAGGTTCCCAGATCAGTTCAAAGACTTTGAAATTGTCTTCCAGGGTTGGATATTCTAAACTTTTATGATGGTTATTACCATCCATACCATTATACGCACTGGTATGTAGTGCACTATGGACGATGTTTGGTTGATAACCAACATACTCCATAATGTCAATTTCACCGCTACGTGGCCAACCACCAAATTTATTTTCAGTAGGCATCATCCAAATTGCTGGCCATAAACCACGACCCTCAGGTAGTTTGGCACGCACCTGAATTCTACCATATTTGAAATCACCTTTATTTTTGGTTGTTAATCTTGAACTGGTATATTGACGGTTAAAATGTGCTTCATTTCTAACATTTATTTTTAAAGTGCCATCTGAAACTTCATGATTCGTATATGTGTAATATTGAAGTTCTTGATTACCCCAACCCCCACCACCAATTTCAAAGTTCCACTTATCAACATCTAGGGCATCACCATCAAATTCATCAGCCCACACAGCAACCCATTCATTATCTAAGTATTGAACTAAAGCATCATCAACAGGTTTGATGTGATAATTACTACTACACCCTATAAGTGCCAATGTGAAAACAATTGATAACGTAATTATGACTATTTTTTTCATACTATTCACCCGTTATACCCGTCTTATCAATACTTTGAGTAAATTGTCGTTGACCAACAAAATAAAGCACCAATAACGGCAATATGGTTAAGACGTTTCCAGCCATAATAATACCTTCATTAATGGTGGATGCATCTGAACCCGATGGATAGAGTGTTTCATAACTTGATCTAAAGCGTTGCAACATAATTGGCAAGGTATCAATACTTCTTGCATATAATGAAACCATAAAGGTATCATTCCAGTACCACACAAAAGCAAACAAGAAAACGATAACTATTGATGGTACAGCCAGTGGTAAATTAATCTTATAAAAGACTTTAAACTGACTGGCCCCATCAATTTCTGCAGACTCATTTAAGACACTTGGAATTGATCTAAAGAATTGATAGAAAATTAATATAAATATGGCTTGATTAATACCTTGACCAAATAATGCAGGTAGAACCATACTCCATATGGTATTGATTAACCCTAACTGGTTAAACAACGGTGCTTGAGCAACCATTAATAACTGTGGCGGTAAAATAAATGTAGTTAACATTAAGACGAAGAAAGTTTTCTTTAATGGAAACTCATATCTTGCAAAACCATAGCCAATTAAAGCACTAGATACAGTTGCTGCAATACTTACTTGTAAGACATAGCCCGTTGTACTAAAGATTGCAGAACCTAAGTTTAAGACTTCAATTGCACGTCTAAAATTTGTTGTCTCAAATGACGTTGGTACCCAGTTAACCCCTTGATTAATTAAATCATCAACCCCCATAATACTTGTTACACCCATATAAAGTAATGGATATAAATAAATATAACTAAAAGTGATTAATAAGAGATATAAAAATATTTTATAAATTAAACCATCAGTAAAATTCATACCGTAAATCAAGCGTTTAATTTTGGTTTTGTTCAATTTTAACTTCATGAGCGTTTCACCTTCTTATGAATACTTAATAGACCGATAAATAACCCCATGATAACAACCATGATAATAAAGTATACCCACATCATTGCAGCAGCATAGCCATACCCAAACCACATTTCACTAATTGTATTGTCCATATGTGCTCTAGCAAGCTCTAAAATACCACCTTGTTCTACAAATAAGGACATTGAAACGAGCACATATATAATATTAACCAATATTAGTGGTTTTAATGATGGTAATGTAATACTCCAAAAGTTATCCCAAGGTGATGCCCCATC
>JBAYTJ010000034.1:0-11591 GCA_041675665.1 Acholeplasma sp.
ACGTACGGCTGAAGGTGGTATGCGTGATGCATTAAGTTTACTTGATCAAGCTGTATCATTTACAAATGAGGAAATAACAGAAGATGATATTTATACAGTCTCTGGTGGTTTATCAAGAAGGTATATAAATGAACTTTTAAGTGTTATCTATTTAAAACAGCCACAAAAAGCACTGGATTTCTTAAACCAAATTATTAAAGATGGTAAAGATATACCACGTATGGTTTCAGATATTATATTAGCTTTACGTGATGTTTTATTAGATAAACTTAGAAATGATAAACAGTATCCAGATCTTAAGGATATCAAATCAAATTTAGTGTATGCCTATCTAGATATATTAAATGATTTACAACAAGAATTAAAATACACTACATCAAAACGTGCATATTTGGAACTTGCTGTTATAAAGATGATTAATCATGAATCAATTGAGTTGGTTACATTAGATGATAAGATAGCCAACTTAGAAAGCGACTTACAAAAACTAAAAGAAACTTTAAGTAAGCAACAAACGGTTCAAAAAGAAATCAAAGCAGATATTCAGGCTAAACCAACTTTTACACCATCTAATTTAAAACCACTCGTAACTGTTAAAGAAATTGAAGATATTTTAAATCATGGTGATAGAAACAAACGTAGTTTATTAAGCAAAGGGTGGCCATCGTTAAAAGATTATGACATACCTAGTTTAAAACCTGTTGCACAGTTATTGGGTGAAGGTTCACTTGAAGCTGTTGGCAATGATGTGATGTTACTTGTCTATGATGATGTCATCACAGCTAAAACAATGTTAAAACCTGAAATTAAAGCAAAAGTATTAGAAATATTAAATCAAAAACAAAACTTGATTAAAGATTATACGGTCTTAGTTAAACCTGACTGGTTTGTCTTAAAATCAGATTATGCAGATCAATATAATGCAGGCACTTCTAGACCTAAGTTAAAAGAAATTGATCTACATTTATACGAAACACCTAAAGTAGAAACTAAAACAGATAGTAAACAACCAGAAATAGTTGAATTTGCTACCGAGTATTTTGGAAAAGATAAAGTGAAAGTGGAGGAATAAATATGAACCCGAATATGTTAAACAAACTCAAGAAAATGCAAAAACAAATTCAAGAAGCTCAAGAACAAATTGAATCTTCTGAATTTACAGGTAAAGCCAGTGGCGTTACAGTTATTATGCAAGGTACACGTCAAGTGATTGACGTAAAGATTGATGAAGCAATACTTGAAGAAGTTGAATTACTTCAAGATGCTGTATTACTTGCTGTAAATGATGCACTTGCTCAAATTGAAAAAACCCAAGAAGAAACCATGGGACAATTTTCCGGTGGTATGGGTGGATTTGGATTTTAATGTATCCACAAATTATACTAGAACTCATAGAGGACTTGAAAAAGTTACCTGGTATTGGAGAAAAAACTGCAGAACGTTTAGCACTTCATCTAACCAGTTGGGATAATGAAGATATTAAACAATTCGGCACACATCTTATAGAATTAAAGGACAAAATATCTTTTTGTAATATATGTGGATTACTAACGGATGATCACATATGTAATATCTGTAAGGATGAACAAAAGGATAAAACCCAAATAATGGTTGTTTCTGATTCTAAAGATGTTTTTGCAATTGAAAAAACAAGAACATTCAATGGAAAGTATCATGTGTTAAACGGTTTAATTGATTTTTCTAAAGGTATAGAACCTAAAGACTTAAACTTTGATAAATTAACAAGTAGAGTTAAAGATATCAATGAAATCATTATTGCCACCAATTCAAATGTTGAAGGTGAATTAACCGCACAATACATTAAATCATTATATAAAGACTTTAATCTAACGATATCTAGATTAGGATATGGCTTACCGGTCGGCGCAGATTTGAAGTACGCAGACCAATTAACACTGACTAAAGCAGTAGAAAACCGACAAAAGTATTAAAATTTATCTTAATTGCAAAAAGTTGTTGCAATATTGATTCGTTTCATATACAATATAGACGGTTTTTAGGAGGGCACAAAATGGCTGACAAAAAATTAAATGAATTATCTTTATTAGATACCATCGCTTTTATTCTAAAAGAAAACAAAGATCCAATGTCAATTTATGATCTTATAGAAAAAGTTGCTGCAAGCAGTAACCTTGACATTGAAGATGTAGATTTAATGACTCAACTCTATATGGACATTACCTTATCAGGTAAGTTTGTTTTTGTTGGGGATGATAAATGGACGTTAAAAGATGGACATTTAGAATATTGGGATAAAGACGGTTATGCATTCATTTCACCGGATGAAGTTGAAGATACTTCAGATGATGAAATCGACTTTTCTGAATTTAACTTAGCAGATATCGAAGATTTAGAAGTCGATCTAGTAGATGAAGACAACGAAGACGAGATTGATGATGACGAAGACGATGAAGAATTAGACGAAGAAATCAAAGAAGAAAAAGCTTATGTTGATGTTGGACTAGACTTAGTTTCAACAGATGAAGACGATGGCTTAGACGATGTCGATTTAGACTTAGATGATGATTATGATGAAGATGACTACAACGACATCATGGATGACTATGAAGATATGTACGACAATTAAGAGGGTAACCTCTTTTTTGTTATATTAGATTATGATTTGATAGAATTTAAAGATATAATATATATAAAAGTCCACGCTACGTAGATAAAAACTACGGTGTGTGGGTGTTTATTTTTGGTTATACGCATTAGAATCTATGCAAGGAGGTATCAACAACATGAATAATAAGGACATTTCAAATTTTTTAAAATCCTTACGATCTGCTAAGGGTTATACACAACAACAAGTTGCAGATCTATTATATATATCACCTAAAACAGTATCCAAATGGGAAAGTGGTGATGGCATACCAGATATTAGCTTAATTAGTGCGGTTGCAGATGTATATGGTGTGAGCGTTGATGAAATCTTACGCGGCAAAAAAGCATTAGAAAATAGTACTTATACGAAACACCAACCTAAAAAAGTTGGAGCAGTTGTGAAGTCTAATTTACTTAAACGCTATAGTATGTATATCTATATTGGCGTAGCAATCAATGTTTTGTTAATCATCGTAGGTATTATCATTATTTCAACCACCTCTGTTTATCTTGGTATAGGTATAAACTTTATTGGAACAATCATAAATGCAGTTATAATTTATTTAGGCTATTTAGACTATAAGCATAGTATAAGATTTGAAGAAGATACATATATTATAAAAATGCATAAAGATGTAAAGTTGATGATTGATAAAAAAGCCTATGTTGCTGCATTGATCAATACAGTTTTATTTGTTGTATTTTCATATTTTATGACAGTTATCAACACATATTATGTTATATCTGGTATTGAAAGCTATATCTTTTATATACTATCTTCGGTAATTATCATATATCCATTTAGTGCTGTTTGGAAAATTATCCATGAAAAAGATTTGAAAGCCAAACAACAACATCAAAGAACTATGGTATTTGTTATTAAAAGTTATTTAATGTTCATGATTGCTTGTTATGGCGTGGTCTTTTTACTAAATAATTCATATCACGATACAGCATATGGTTTTTCATTTATCATACCTGAAATAACACCACTACATGTATCGTTATTCTTACAAGACCCACTCGGTCAAAATCTATTTAGAAGACTATTTGTTGGTGGTCTAAGTATCTATATCGTACTTTTTGTTACCACATATTTTAAAGTGAAATATAGAAAAATAATGGGGCTTGCTGGATTTATATTGATCATACTATCTTGGTTAATTTTTATAGATGTTAATTATATAGATAACTTAGGTACACTATTTACATTACATACATTTATCTGGTTGTTCATGTTGATATTGATAAGTATAAAACCAAAAGCTAAATCTTTAGATTTATCTTAAGACATATTCATTAGACAGTAAAACTACCTAATCTACCTAATAATATATATTAGGTAGTTTTTATTATAGGAAATGTTACAAATAATGTTACAATAAAATAATCTTATTAAGAGGTGTGATTTGATGAAAAATGTATTTAAAGATGACCGTTTTCAAGGATTTAATAAAAAAGATAAATATTTTGAAGGCTGGTATTTTAAAGCTGTATCAAAAGATCAAAAGCAAAGTCTAGCACTTATACCTGGTGTATCACTAGCTAAAGATGATCAACATGCGTTTATTCAAGTGTTTGTTTATGTTAATGAAGGTCAAAGTTCAGTGAGTAATCATTACTTTAGATTTGATATCAAAGACTTTGTTGCTAAGAAAGATAAATTTTTTGTAAAAATTAAAGAAAATACATTTTCACTTGAAGGCGTAAACATACATTTAGAAGATTTAGACACATCTATTAAAGGGCAATATACGATTACGAATCCGGTAAAATTACCTAAATCACTTTTTCAACCATCCATTATGGGTCCTTTTGCATATTTACCTAAAATGGAGTGTTATCACGGTATTTTATCGGTGGATCATGAAGTAAAGGGACAGATGTTATACAATGATAAGCTGCTTGACTTTAATAATGGTTCTGGATATGTTGAGAAGGATTATGGTAAATCGTTTCCTAAAGGGTATGTATGGATACAAACAAATAACTTTGATGAGAAGCATACCTCTTTATTTGTCTCAGTTGCAGCAATCCCTTATTTAGGGTTAACGTTTAATGGTTTTATTGTAAACTTTTATTATAATCATAAACACTTCCGTTTTGCTACCTACAATTTTTCTAAGATTAAAGTTGAGATTGTTGATGGTAAAAGCGTACACTATGTTTTTAAAAAGGGTAAGTATCAATTGGAAGTGACTGCGGTCATTGAAGATTTTGTCATGCTAGCGTCGCCTAAATTTGGTAAAATGGACCATACAATTAAAGAAGGTTTATCAGGTAAGGTAACAGTTAAATTAACTAAAAAAGGGGAAACGCTATATCGTGGTGATGCAAGTAGTGCCGGTATTGAAATAATGAAACCACCAACATTAAAAACGAGATAATTATGGTAATTGTCTAAATTTTAATGATGAACGACTCAACGATAAATGGCCTTATTGTAACAAGTAAGGATTTATTTGTCTTACCATTTGGACTGCTTGTAGCAAGTTTCCTATTCATCTTTGCAGGGGCACATGCCTTGATTGCTATACCTAATGGCTTATTTAAGGCTTATGCTGCTGATCTTGATAAAGGTATTAACAAGTTTGTGTTGGTTTGAGTATGCACTAAGTAGTTCTATTATGATTGTTTTAATAGCTACCTTATTTGGAGTTACAGATATTGAATCGCTTATTTTAATATTTGTTGTTAATGCAACCATGAATTTATTTGGGTTAGTGATGGAACAACTCAATGTGGATAAGAAAAAGGTAAATTGGGGACCGTTTGTTTGGGGTTCTATTGCAGGTATTGCAGCATGGGTGGTTGTACTTGTATTATATGATAGGCAATCCTGCCCTTGATCAAATACCATGGTTTGTATGGGCAATTGTTGGTACATATTTTGTGGCATTTAATTCCTTCCCTGTAAATATGATATTACAATACTTAAAGGTGGGCAAGTGGAAAGATTATTTATATGGTGAACGTGTATATATCATATTATCATTGGTTGCTAAATCAATCTTAGCGTGGCTGGTATTGTTTGGTGCAATGCAACCTTAGTACCATCAGTCATAAATAAATATTAAAATGTTTCAATTAGTTATTGAAACTCTTGTCTGACTTTGATACAATAAAGAAGGGCACACCATATATTGAAGTTTTCAAAAAGTCTCCTTTTTAGGGGACTTTTTATTTATTATTATAAGAAAGGTAAGGCATGGATTATGGCTACAAAATTTATATTTGTAACAGGTGGGGTTGTATCATCATTAGGTAAGGGTATTTCAGCATCTGCAATTGGTCAAATTTTAAAGTCTAGAGGGTTGAAGGTGTTTACCCAAAAGTTTGATCCGTATATTAATGTTGATCCAGGAACAATGAGTCCTTTTCAACATGGTGAGGTTTTTGTAACCGATGACGGTGCAGAAACAGATTTAGATTTAGGTCATTATGAGCGTTTTATTGATATTAACTTATCTAAAGAATCATCAATAACAACAGGTAAGATTTACCAAAGTGTTATTAACAAAGAACGTAGGGGTGATTATTTAGGCGCAACTGTTCAAGTTATTCCACATGTAACTGATGAGATTAAGTTGAAACTAAAAGAAGCGGCAGAAATATCCGGTGCTGATGTAATCATTACTGAAATTGGTGGTACAGTGGGTGATATTGAATCATTACCTTATTTAGAAGCAATTCGCCAGGCTAGACGTGATTTTGGATATAAGAATACACTATATATCCATAATACGTTGGTACCATTCTTAAAAGCTTCTAATGAGATAAAAACAAAACCGACCCAACACTCTGTTAAAGAACTTAAATCTTTAGGTATTCAGCCAGATATTATTATCTTAAGAAGTGAAGTAAATATTGTGGATGAAGTTAAAGATAAGATTGCTTTATTTTGTGATGTTGATGTTGAAGCGGTTTTTGAGTCTTTAGATGTCAATGTTATTTATGAATCGATATTGAATTTTAGAAGACAAAAAATAGATGATTATGTCTTAAAACATTTTGAAATAGAAAATAAAGTTGAACCAGATATGACACCTTGGATTGATTTAATAAACCGAATTAAATCACCTGAACATAGCGTTACAATTGGCCTTGTTGGTAAATATGTTTCGCTTCAAGATGCTTATTTATCTGTATCAGAATCCTTAAAACATGCAGGATTTTTACATCGCACAGATGTAAAAATTAAATGGCTTAACGCTGAAAAGATTCATAAAGATAATTATATAGATAGTTTAAAGGTTTGTGATGGCATTTTAGTTCCGGGTGGCTTTGGTCGCCGTGCGACTGAAGGTAAGATGTTAGCTATAAAATATGCAAGAGAAAATAATGTACCTTTCTTTGGTATATGCTATGGTATGCAACTAGCAACCATTGAATATGCTAGAAATGTTTTAGGCTACATGGATGCCAACACGACAGAGATTGATAAAGATTCCAAATTGCCGGTTATTCACACCAAAGATGATGACGGTATTGATTTAGGTGGTACGTTAAGATTAGGTTTATATGATTGTCAAATAACAAAGGATTCTAAAGCATTTATGTCTTATCAAGAAACGTTGATTAAAGAAAGACATAGACATCGTTATGAGTTTAATAATAAATACAGATCATTATTTGATGATGGTAATTTCACATTCAGCGGTATCAATCCTGAAAAAGACTTAGTTGAGATTGTAGAATTAAGAAACCACCCTTGGTTTGTTGCAGTACAATACCATCCAGAGTTTTTATCAAGACCACTTCGACCACATCCATTATTTAGAGATTTCATTGGAATGTCTCTTAAAAATAACAAAATTAAACGATAATTACCCGAAATGTTTGTAATAATGAACGATTAGATATATAATATCTATTGGCAAAACGATAAGGAGGATTCAAAAATATGTTAGTTTCCGCAAAAGAAATGTTACAAAAGGCAAAGGCCGAAGGTTACGGTGTTGCACAAATCAATATCAACAACCTTGAATGGATTAGAGCAGTATTATCTACTGTAGAAGAATTAAAATCACCAGTTATCTTAGGTGTATCTGAAGGTGCAGCTAAATACATGGGTGGCTATGAAAATGTTATGGCTATGGTTTCAACTTTAGACAAAGCAATGAACATTACTGTTCCAGTTGCTGTGCATTTAGACCATGGTAGTTATGAAGGTGCTTTTAAAGCAATCCGTGCTGGTTTTACATCAGTTATGTTTGATGGTTCACATTATCCATTTGAAGAAAACCTACAAAAGACTAAAGAAGTTGTAGCTGTTGCACACGCAGTTGGCGTATCTGTAGAAGCTGAAGTTGGTTCTATTGGTGGTGAAGAAGATGGTGTTATTGGTGCTGGTGAATTAGCTGATCCAGAAGAATGCCGTATTATTGCACAAACGGGTGTTGACTTATTTGCTGCCGGTATTGGTAATATTCATGGGACTTACCCAGCAAACTGGAAAGGCTTAGATTTTGATGTATTAAAGAAAGTTAATGAAGTTACAGGTGGTGTACCATTAGTATTACATGGTGGTACAGGTATTCCTGCTGACCAAATCAAAAAAGCAATCTCATTAGGTATTGCTAAGATTAATGTCAACACTGAATTACAATTAGCATTTGCTGCAGCAACTAGAAAATACATTGAAGCTGGCAAAGATTTAGAAGGTAAAGGATTTGACCCAAGAAAATTATTAAACCCTGGTTACTTAGCTATGAAACAAGTAGTTAAAGATAAATTAACGATGTTTGGATCAGTAAACAAGGCTTAATGAGTAATTCAAATTCAAATTTATTATAGTGAGGCTACCGCATGGATAATGAAATTATATATAACGAATATGCTGGCTGGAAATTAGAACATGACGAACTACTCTCGAACTTAATCCAATTAGATTCTTTATTAATCTTTAGATTTGAGAATGTATTAAATGTTATTGATCATTTATACAATAAACTCATAGATGATCCAACATTTAATGAAGATGATCATGATAACTTTACATTTGGCTTTCATTATGTACATGCACAAGTAGAGGAAATCAAGAAAATTTTAGCAAACTACTACAACAATGACTATCTTGCTTTAAATATGGATGCTAAAAAGGTAAATTTATTACTAAATACAATTGATTTTCAACACGAGCTTCTAGATTTGGAAAACTATGATGCTAAAAGCATGGAACAGTTATTAAGCTTTGAAACAATGATTATCTCAAAACTTAACAATAAAGAAAATATAGATGAAAAGGTCTATAAACAACTTGATGAGATGAGTTTACAAATATTTAAGAAATTAAATGTTGACTACTATCCAATTGACAGCATCTACTTAGAAATCGCAGATGAATTAGGTATTATAAAGGAATGAGCAATCATTCCTTTATTTCTTTTATAACATGTATTTAGACGAACAAACATGTCAAATACATGTTATAATCAATGCATAAAATGTAACCCTAGGTGATAATAATGGTTTATGAAAAATTAAAGGAAGCATTTGATCTTGTTGGTGTGATTGATGCGGACAAATATTTATCTAAAAAGTTTGATTATAACTTAGTAGGCTATGAATCCATTTTTGTTGTTGGTTTAGGGTATCCTAATGTGTATTTAAAGCATGAAAAGGATAAACTGGCAGCCTCAATGTATACATATGGCTATGATTATCATGATGTTATGCGTAGCCTCATGCATGAAGCACTTAAGGGTTTAGATGTTGAGTATAAAGCATTAGTAGATAATCATACCATCGATGAACGTAAATGTTTAGAAATGACAGGCTTAGCCTTTCATGGAAAGAATAATCTGATGATACATAAAGATTTAGGCAGTTATTTTTTTATCGGTTTGGTCCTTACAAAAACAAAATACCCGGAAGTTATTGAACAAAATACACTATCTTGTAACGACTGCACAATTTGTATAAAAGCGTGTCCGGTTGGTGCTCTTAATAACGGGTTTGATTGGGATACATGCATTAGCGGGTATAACCAAGAAAAACGTAGTTTAACAGATCATGAAATCAGTAAAAATGCGCTGTTAATGGGTTGTGATATTTGTCAGAGGGTATGTCCATATAATAAAACTGTCAATTCGAATCGTATTGAAGCATTCAAAGAAAAGCCAACATCTTACGTGATTATTCAAGATCTGTTTGATTTATCCAATAAAAGCTTCATGGAAAAATACGGTAAACACGCCTATACGTGGCGCGGTAAAACGTTATTACTTAGAAACGCGCTAACGATTTTACTCAGACAAAAAAATATTAAATATAACAACCAAATTAGAGCAACCATTAATGATCCTAAGTATCCAGATTGGTACAAAGCAGACGCTCAAAACATTATTCAAAAATTAGAACAATTTGAAATCAGTTGATGACAATGCGTTTAAAAGAAAGTATAAATTAAAAATATGAAAAAATATAAAGTAGGCATCATTGGTATTGGCCGTATTGCACATGTTCATATTGAAGCCTTAAGGATGTTAGATAATGTCGAGGTGTTTTCAATCAGTTCTAGAAACGATATCGAACAAAAAGCTAAAAATTTACATATTTATAACTATTATTCAGACTATAAAACAATGATTGATAATGAAGCGTTAGATAGTGTTCATATTTGTACATCCAATGATGTGCACTTTGAAATAGCAAGTTATGCATTAAATAAAGGATTACACGTCATATTAGAAAAACCTATGACAATGACTTTAGATGAGGCTGTAGATCTTTATAATTTATCAAAGTCTAAAAACTTAGTTTCTAAAATACATTTCCATAACAGGTTTTACGCAAATAACCACTATGTTAAAAATCATATCGAAAGAATTGGACAAATCATTTCGATACACGGTGAATATACACAAGGATGGGCAGCAGACCCAAAAGTATATAATTGGCGCGATAATAAAAAGTATGGCGGCAACACCAGAGTTATTGCAGATGTTGGCACACACTACTTTGATTTAATAGAGTATGTATCAGGTCATCAGATTACTGAAGTATCTGCCCTTTTTAGTAGAGTTCACGAAACACGTGGTGGTCATCAAGTAGATACTGAAGATATTGGTGTCATTATTTATAAAACAGATCAAGGTGCGATTGGTTCAACTATAATTAGCCAGTCCTTAATTGGATATGATAACAAATTGTCTTACACCTTATCTGGTTTAAAGGGTTCATATATGATTGATGGGTTTGACCCAACAAAGTATCATTATGCACCGTTAAATGAAGTCTTTAAAGCGTATGATGTCACGTATATCAATACATTAAAAACCAAAACAACATACCCATCAACGAACTTTATAGAAAGTTTTAAAGAAGCATTTAGAGATTTTTATCAATCAATTGATGAGCGCACATTTAATTCATCATATGCAAACTTTAAAGACGGCTTACACTCGATGAAACTGGTTGATGCCATCTATCAATCAAACGAACAAAAAAGATGGGTTCAAGTTAAATAAGGAGCAACAATCATGATTGTAAAAGAATTATTAAAAATAAAATTTAGTGCTAAAAGACGCTATGCAATCTTTATATTTATCGCAGCGCTTGTTGTCTTGGGGTATACTATATTTGATGTTATGGCACATACGAATGATCAAGGTATGGAAGTATTTAACTGGATTATTATTGGTGTATCTAGTCTTTTAGCACTCTTTGGATTATATATAGCAATTGGTGCCAGTTTAGATATAAAGATGCTAAAATCAGATAAGTTACCAGTGATAAACGCACAGTTTATTAAGTTTAGTAAGCGTGGGTTTTCTACCAAAGATAGAAATGAAGTTGTTTATACCGGTCAAGTGTTTTTAGATTTAGAAGATAATAGTGAAAAATTATTAATTGTAAGTAATGTAGAGTTAAACAAAAAATATAGAATTATGTATGGTAGACATACAAATATTGGTGTTATTATACAAAGAAACTAAGGAGTTGTAGTCTTATGAATAAAT
>JBAYTJ010000035.1:0-11475 GCA_041675665.1 Acholeplasma sp.
AACTCTATCAAATAGAGTTCTTTTGTTCTATATATTCATTATATGCTTCTTCTAAAGATTCATAACTATTTATATAGTCTTTTAAGTAATCAAATAATTCGGATTTTATTGGTTTAAATGAACTTGAGCTCATATCAATGTCGGTATCAATAAAATATAAGTACTTCATCACACCATGTTCTTGATATAAGCCTCTAGGATAAGCCTTATCTGTGCTGACATGATTTTTAACAATTAATCTAGATTTTGTTGTACTTAATTCATAAACAGTTTTATTTTTTTTGCCAACGACTAAGACAAATGTAAATTTCTTTCTAAAACCAAGTGTTAGTATTGCAACGAATACCATCAGTGCAAGTACACCAGTAACCGAAATACTCCATATGTTTTCTAGATCAAAATTAGTGACTAAACCATCCAATACTGCGAGTCCAACACCAATAAACAAGATTACAAGCGTACCCCATAATGCAATGAGTACTCTATTAAATATTGCAACAAAGAATAATGAAGTTCTTGAATCATCAAATAATACATAATGTTTAATTATATTGTTTACACTAAAGTGTAGCGGTACAACAAACAAATAAGGAATTACAAATGCGATTAAATCAAGCGTATATAGACCTGGTAATTGATAATATATCAAGAATGTTGCCCCAGTTGCTAAAAGCGCATAAGTAATAAAGGTCGCCCAAATTTTTCTAGGTCCCCATATGACATATAATAAACCCATTGTAAATAATGCAGATAGTAATAATGTCCAAAATATCAATTGAGTACGCCTCCTAATATAATGGCTATATTATACCATAAAGTACATAGTTTAGCTATTTACTTCAGCACTCACAGACTCAACTTCCCTAGGTAAGAAAATAACATGCTCAGCAATAATATTAATATTCGCTCTATTTTTATCTTGATCATCAATCCATTTGTTCACTTCAAGTCTGCCTTTAAGTGCAATGCCCATGCCCTTCCTAAAATAGTCTTGGGCCTTTTTATGATTATTTTCAAAAAGCGCCACTCTAAAATAATCCGTATCATAATTTCCCTCATAGTTTTTATAAGGTCGCATAACAGATACACGTAAATCTGTGTACTTTACACCATTGTCACTTTCCTTTGGGTCAAAACTGACCACACGTCCGATAATATTAACAAATGTCATTTCAATAAATCTCCTTTTTATTTAAATGTAACATAATAAAATAGATACTAAAAACAACCATTTATCAATTCGTTTTAATAAAATATATAGATTATCATGAAAAAAGATAACGGATAGGATGTTATCTTTTAATCGTTATATGTAATATATTAAATACTAATCATTTTGGTCATTATTCATAAAATGAGAAAAACTAAACATATTTTGATGAATTAAATTTTTAAAGTGACATATATCATCATAAGTGATTGTATCTAGTAATTTAAATGCATCAGATAAAGATAGCCCATTTAATTGATACTTTCCATATAAGAACAATCTATTTTCAATATCATCTAGAGCCATCATAAAATGTCCAATATATGCCTTTTTAAGCGCATCAAAGTCATCTTGATTCAAATCTTCATTCACTATCTTAAAGAAGTGTTCTATAACAAATAATTTTAATTCATGTGGTGCACTGGTTTCTACATCCATCATAAATATAAGTGTTTGATCTTCTAAGATTAGATTAAAATTAAACCCATCAATCATTTGATGGTTATCTGTCATGGTTTCATGAAAGTTAGAACTACTACCAAATAATAAGCGCATTAAAAATAACATTTTAATTTCTGTGATAAATAAAGTTGCTTCATCAATTGTATCTATAGTGTATTTAATACCTACATTTAATACACCAACATTCATATCTAAATTATAATCTTGCTCGTTGATTTTAACATGTGAGGGTTCATCAACCTGGATAAACTGTGGATTGGTGGCTACTTTAATAGTAGACTCAAAGTCTTCTAAAGCACGTTTATAACCTTTCACATCAATTGGACCTAAAATGAGTAGTTGACGTTTATTTGATGCATAAAAATGGTCAAATGCAACTTTTAAATCTTTAGCTGTTATCTTGGCAATATCATTTCTTTTACCGGTGATTTCATGTTGTATGGGATGCTTAAAAATGAGTTGGTCAAACATTTTCTTTTGAATGATGGTATCGACCTCATCATCATACATTGATATTTCTTCGCCAATAATTGATTTTTCAGCACTGACTCTAGCTTGTGTAAAACTGGCTGTTTCTAGCATCTTTATTAAATACAGTGTTGCAGGTAACATATTTTTATGACCAATGACACCATAAGTTGTTTGACGATATGTTGTCATCGCATTCGCAATGACCCCTATTTGATGAAAATGCTCAAAAGCATCATGATCTGGCATCATGTACATCATATGTTCCAAAAAGTGAGCAATACCAGGTTTTAGCGTATAGGTTTTACCATCTAATACATAACGTTCATGGATTGAACCTAATGGTATATCATATTGTACATAGGTTTGTAGGGTTGGTGCATAAATTAGTTCAACATTTAAGCCATTTTTTAATTGGAATTTGACTGGTTTTTCATTAAAATCATTAAACTTCATAACTATCAGCTCCACTTAAGGTATATGTTGTTGTAAGTCTTAACATACTTAAAACCTCTAAAATCTCATTTTGAGTGACTTGATCAATCTTTAACATAATATCATCAACAGTCTCCTCAAAACCTAATAAATCAGCAATAAACTGTTTAGGTATCATACTATCTTGAAAATCAAGCGCAGAATATATCTCGTTTTTTAAATAGTCTTTCGCTTCAGCTAAACGTTCATTTGAGGGACCGTCAAAAATAAAGTTGTTAACTGTTTCAATAATTAAGTTGTATGCTAAGGTTTTACTTTCTAAGTTCACACCGGCATACAAAATTAAGTAAGAACGATCATATTCATATTTAGATTCAACATCATAAGCTATAAAATATGTTTCACGTAACAGTTTATATAAGACACTTTCAGGATAGCCTGCAATGAGTGTATTTGCAAGCAGTGCGGCAATATATAATGGATGTTTTCTATCTATATTTAAGTGATATGCAAAGAATATATAAGCTTGACCCATACTTAATTGCTCACTATAGTTTTGAATCGGTCTATGCATATGATCAAGCATCATTGGTTCAATATGCTTTTGTCTTTCATAGGTACTTAATACATTTAGTTTATGCTTAATATCATCTGTGATATGGCCTGAAACATAAATATTTATTTGATTGTTTAATAAATAGTTTTGATAGTAATCATAGATTTCTGTTAAAGACACATTTAAAACCTCATCGAGTGTACCTGTTATAGGCTTTCCATATGGGTGGTCTAAAAATATATGATGCATTAACTGGTCTTTTGCATAGTCAAATTTATGATCTTTTTTAGATCTAATCTCGTTTAATGTATATCGTTTTGCTTCATCAAATATAGATTGCTTAAACAAAGGCCTATCAAAAAACATTTCTTTAATAATTTGTATGATATCATCTAACATTTGATCATCATCTAAAAATACTGGATTAGGAAAGACAAAGTTAAAGCGCATAATATGGTAATCTTTTAATACAAAAACATGGTTTGTTATAAACATACCATAAAGTGCATTTAATTTTTTAGATAGTTTTTGTTTAGACATATACGTATTTGTGTAACTGGTCAGTATACGTGCTAATAAAAAGCGATACAAAAAGGCATCGGATTCTATTTTATCAATAAAATAGAATGATATATGTATCGCTTGATATTGTTTTGTTGGTAAGAAAATCATAATTTAGTATTTAATGCTATCTCCATCATTTTTGTAAAGGCATTTTGACGTTCATCAGCACTTGTTGCTTCATGCGTTACAAGTGAATCTGAAATTGTTAAAATACAAGCTGCATTTTTACCTGTTGCTAATGCATTTGCAAATAATGCAAAACTTTCCATTTCAACACATAAAGCACCTTGTTTTTCATATATATCTTTGTATTCATCTGAATTAATTCTATAGAATACATCAGATGAGTGAATGGTACCTTCAGTCATTGGTATACCTAAACGCTTTGCAGTATTCTTTAGTTTTGTGTTTAATTTTCTTGTTGCTGCAAGTTTTTTTCTAGTTGATACACCCATTGTTTTAGCATAACTTGACTCTGACCAGCAGTTTTTAGCGATAACCACATCATACAGGTTTAATTGATCAGTGTAAGCACCCGCTGAACCGATACGTATGATATTATCTACATCATAAAACTTAAATAGTTCATAAGAATAAATACCAATACTTGGCATACCCATACCAGAACCCATAACGGTAATCTTTCTACCCTTATATGTACCTGTGTAACCAAACATGTTTCTGACGCCGTTAATTTGAACAACGTCTTTTAAATAGGTTTCTGCAATGAACTTAGCACGCAGTGGATCACCTGGCATTAATACGGTTTTAGCAATTAAGCTCTTATCTTGTAACTCAATATGTGGTGTTGCCATCTGTTTTTTCTCCTTTAATTAATTTGACGCCGCTTGAAGTACCTAAACGGTTTGCGCCTTTTTCAATCATATTTAGTGCATCTTCTCTACTACGAATACCGCCACTGGCTTTAATGAGTGCATCATCGCCCACAGCCTTTTTAATGGTTATAACATCTTCTAATGTTGCACCACGTGATGCATAACCGGTCGATGTTTTAACAAATGTAGCACCCGCTTTAACTGCAATCTTAGATACATAAGTAATTTCTTTTTTATC
The DNA here is from genome assembly GCA_041675665.1 of Acholeplasma sp. GTDB lineage: Bacteria > Bacillota_I > Bacilli_A > Acholeplasmatales > Acholeplasmataceae > Acholeplasma. The sequence goes on from JBAYTJ010000035.1 coordinate 4,770, forward strand.
TAAGTAAGCCGTTTCAATAATGACTTTAACGGGTCTACCAGCGGCTGCCTTGACAACCGCTTTGATATCTTTAGTGACGCGTTTGCGATCTTTTGAGCGTATGGCATCAATGTCAACAACCATATCAATTTCATCAGCCCCTTGCTTAATTGCCTCTTTGGTTTCAAAAGCCTTAACCTTAGGCAAATGTGTACCAAACGGAAAACCAACAACTGTGCAAACAAGTACATCAGTCTCCATTAAGCGTAACTTAGCGTGTTTTACCCATATAGGCGAGACACAAACACTTTTAAACTGATGCTCAATGGCCTCATCTATTAACTGATCAATATCACTTAATGTGACAATTGGCCCTAACTTAGTGTGATCAATATATGTGTTTAATTTCATATATAAATTCCTTTCAAATTTTGTTTATAAATCCATAAATAAATTTAAATGTTGTTTTGTAAAACTTTTTGTTACAGGTGTCCATTTACCTTTTTTAGTCTTTTTATTAATTGATTTGGACTTATTTTTAGGCATCACCTTGGTATCTTGTAAAAAACCTGGTACATCAAGTAATATTTTATTAAACTTTTGGACAAACGCCTCATAGGCAATCACTTTAATAATACCTTCAGATTGATGAAATAAAATATAGTCTAAGAATGGCGGGAACACAATTGTTTCGCCTTCTTTCCACTCAGTCGCTATAAACGGTTCATCATTTTCATCTTTAATAAAGTAATATTTTGGTAATATTGTGTCTAAATCATCATAATAAGATTGAAGGTTCTTTTTCTCATCAATATATCTTAGAATACCAGAAAGTTTTTCTTCTCTTAAGAAGACAAAGTTTTGAGCTTCTTGAGGATATTTCTCAATGTATGCGCGTTTAACCATCTCAAAGACTTTATATATACGCTCTTGATTAAAAGCAAGCACATCTTCAAACATCTCAGATAAAACAAAGAAGTTAAAGCGGTCACAAACCTTTTTAACTAATTGGATGACATGTTTAACAAAGTAATTCGGACTTAATATAGGTAATTTTAAGTGAAAATTCACCTCTAAAAATTGTGGACTGAGACGTTGAATATTTGGAACTTGTGATTTAGGCGTCATGAAAAAAGCACACGTATAACCTAAATTCGGATGTGTATATAAAAACCTTACGGATTTTTCATCCATTTCAACTTCAAAATTATCGAGTGTTTCAAAATAGTCTACAACCTCGACCATATCTAAATTTCTAGACTTTTCCTTGAAAAAGTGTATATAGAAATGACTCAAATGTCATCACCCCTTTATTTTTTAAATAGTTTCTCTATTTTTTTATAGTCTGTTCTGTCTAACTGAAGTGGTGTAATGGAAACAAATCCCTCATTATAAGCTGTCATGTCTGAATCATCATCTTCTTTAACAAACATATTGGAACCTAGAATTCTAAATGTATTAACTTTATCTGTTTTAATGTATTCACTATGTTGAATGCGTAAACCCATCTTAGTAATACGTGTACCTAGTACTTTTTTAAAAGATGCATGTGGATAATTTACATTTAAAATATCAGTATGTAAATAGAGTTTATTAGCAATAATTTCATCAAGTAACTTTACGGTTTCATCAAATACATAGGGTAGGGCAATGTCAGCAACAGAAAATGCGACCGCATTTAAGCCCATAATAGCGGCTTCAAAAGCTGCTGCAACTGTACCAGAGTATTGAACGTCTAATGCGAGATTAATCCCATGATTGATACCAGATAATACCAAATCAAATTCTTGTTCATAAACCTTTATGCCCAGTCTGACACAGTCTGCTGGTGTACCATCAACAACGATGGTACGAACACTACCCAATACAGGATCAATTTCTTCAACTTCAATATTTCCAGTATAGGTAATGGCTGCTGATTTAGCTGATTGTTGGAACTTTGGTGCAGCAACAAAGACACTGCCATGGTAACTAGCTGCCTTGGTTAATATACGTAAGCCTTCTGCATCAATACCATCATCATTGACAATTAAAATGTTCATTTAAGCCCCTCCAGCACCGTTTCACAACGCGGACATACCTCATCTTTATTCACGGTTTTTACAATATTCCAGCATCTTGCACAAACATGTCCGTTTGCTTTTTTAACTTGAATATCCAATGTATCCCCTACTTGAATATTCACATGTGATACAATTAATACTTTATCTAATTTATTTGTTAAATCTAAATAATCTAAGGCATTTAATGTTTCTTTAGACACTGTTAAGTTTAACTCAGCTTCTAAAGACTTTCCAATAACCTTGGCTTCACGAGCTAGTTCTAAATGTTTTAGCACGTGGTCTCTTAAATCATCAAATACAGCATAATTTGCTTGTAAATTCGGCTCTTTTAGTTTACCACCAATTGGCATTTTTTCAAAATAGATATTATCAAATGCTCTATAGGCCAAACTATCATAAGCCTCAGATGTCGTATGTGGTATAATCGGTGTCAATAGTTTCATTAAACCTAATAAGATATCATAAATTGTAGATTGAATTGCACGACGTTCAAAATCATCTGCACTGTCACAATACAAACTATCTTTAGCATAATCTAAGTAAAATGCAGATAGATCATTTACAACAAATGGCATGATTTGACGCGTTACTTCAACAAAGTTATATTTCGCATAGCTTTCATTGACCTTTGTTGCTAATACATAATACTTATCTGTCATAATACGGTTTAATTGTCCACGCATAGACCATCCAATATAGTTATTTGATGGATTAAAGCCATCTAAAACACCCAACATAAATCTAAATGTGTTTCTAATTTTTCTATAACTTTCTGAAACTTGCTTCATCATCTCATTAGAAATACGCACATCTGCTTCATAATCAACAGATGCTACCCACAATCTTAAGACATCAGCACCTTGTTCACTCATAACTTTTAATGGGTCAATGACATTACCTAAGGATTTTGACATTTTGCGCCCCTTACCATCTAAAACAAAACCATGTGAAACAATTTCTTTATAAGGTGAAACACCATTGACTGCGATTGATGTTGTAAGACTTGAGTTAAACCAACCACGATATTGATCAGAACCTTCTAAATACATATCTGCAGGAAAATCAATACCACGACGTTTTAATATGGAATATGACGTACCACTATCAAACCAAACATCCATAATATCTAGTTCTTTTGTTAAATCTCTTGGACCAGTATAATCTTTAGGTAATAATTGTTCAACATCCCATTCATACCATACATCTGAACCATGTGTTTCAAAAAGTGTTGCAACATGATTAATTAATGTTTGATCTAAAATTGGATTGTTTTCATTGTCATAAAAGATTGGAATTGGTACACCCCAAACACGTTGACGACTAATAACCCAGTCATTACGATCTTTAATCATATTTGTTAATCTCAATTCACCCCAAGAAGTATGCCATTTCACACCTGAGATGGCACTTAATAAGTCTTTTTTTAGCATATCAATACTTGCAAACCATTGTGGTGTCGATCTAAAAATCACTGGTTTTTTAGTACGCCAGTCATGTGGAAATGAGTGGGTAATCGTTTCTTCAAAAAGTAAGTGACCACTATCCTTTAGATCGTTTACAATTTGTGTATTAGCTTTTTCATAGAACATACCCTCATATGGTCCTGCTTCAGCTGTCATATGCCCCTTTTCATCAACAGGTGACAAAAGTTCTAAATTATATTTTTTACCTACAAAATAGTCATCCTCACCATGACCAGGTGCTGTATGAACAAGACCCGTACCATCCTCAGCAGTTACATGATCACCTAAAATAACTGGACTCTCACGGTCATATAAAGGATGTCTATACATCATATTTTCTAATGTATGGCCTTTAAATTCTTTCAAAACTTTAGCATTTGAAAATGATAGTTTTTCAATTAATTTTGGTAGTAATTCTTTAACAGCAATATAATTTTTACCTTCATTATTAAACCATACATAGTCAAACTCAGGATGTACAGAAACTGCTAAGTTACCTGGTAATGTCCATGGGGTTGTAGTCCAAATGAGTAGTTTTGTATTTGGGAATTTATCATTTAATAAATCAAAACCAAAATAAATAGATTTAGATTGTTTATCCATATACTCAATTTCAGCCTCTGCAAATGCAGATTCTGAAGATGGTGACCAATATATTGGTTTTAAACCTTTATAGATAATACCTCTATCGACCATTTGACCAAAAACCCTTACCTGATCAGCAATATAGGTTTTATCTAAGGTTAAATAAGGATTATCCCAGTCACCTAAAATACCAATACGTTTAAACTGTTCTTTTTGTACAGCTACTTGCTTAATTGCATATTCTCTACAAATTTTTCTAAATTCTGCGCGTGTTAAAGATTTACGATCTACACCACTTTTAGTTACTTCATTTTCTATTGGTAACCCATGTGTATCCCAACCTGGGATATATGGTGTATAACGTCCGGACATTGTTTGATATCTTAAAACAAAGTCTTTTAAAGTCTTTTGAAAGGCATGACCAATATGAATATTATTATTAGCATACGGTGGACCATCATGTAAAATAAATGGTTCATTATCCTTATTTTGTTCGAGTACTTTATTATATAAATCGGTTGCTGCCCATTTTGCTTGTATCTCTGGTTCTCTTTTACCAAGATTACCTCGCATTTCAAAATCAGTTTTAGGCATTAATAATGTGTCTTTATAGTTCATGTTAAAATCCTTCCTTTTTTAATTAAAAACGTCCTTAAAAATAAATTCTAAGGACGAAGTAAGTTTCGCGGTACCACCTTAGTTCACAAATAACTTGTGCACTCAATTGATTTTATTTTGCTCCTAGTTGATCATAGTTTTTGTGTTTATTTATAAGGCTTACACCATCCCTTACTCGCTTTAAAAAACCTTTATAAAAACTACTTATTCTAATCACAGCAATATTAATTTAAATTTGTTTTTAACCAAGTCTCAACAGTATGATCATCATATAATACTTTATTACCAAAAAGGTATGTTGTTTCATTGATTTCTACAATATGTCCACCAACAGCAAATACAACACCCGATATAAAAGCTATTGCTTTATTTGCACGGTCAATATGTAATGCATCAAAATTCAGTATTAATGGCGCACCATCAATCATTTGTTTGGCTAGTGCTGTAATATAGGCATCATCATCATTTTTAAGTTGTTCCATAATGATACGATCTGCCGTTGATATTTCTATTTGTTTCTTTTGCTTCTTACTTTTACCAAATAACCCCATTATATGACCCCTTTAAATAGTGATCCAATTCTTAAGAAATCACTATGATATTTAAGTGCGAGTTGATAATCACCACTCATACCCATTGATGTATATTTTAGATTGTAAGTCTGTTTTAAAGCATTTAAAGTTTTAAATATTTCTTCAGTCTTAACAATATCATCTAATGCACCAATCGTCATGAATCCGATTAAATTAATTTTATCATATTTTTTAATTTCTCGTACAAATTCAGCCAGATTTTCAACCAAAATACCCTCTTTTTGGTTATTTTCCTCTAAATTGATTTGGATAAAACAATTTAGAGGTGTTTTTCTATGAAGTTGGATCAACTTTTCAAGTTTTATGGAGTCTAATGTATGTAAATAATCTATTTCATTAATAATGAGTTTTGTCTTATTGGATTGTAGGTGGCCGATTAAGTGCCACTGAATATCTTTATAAGCTTTTAATTGTTCTTTTTTTGTTAAAAGATGTTGTACATAGTTTTCTCCAAAGTGTCTGGCGCCAAGGTTATAGATTCGTATCATTTCATCATGACTAAAATACTTACTAGCAACAACTGTTTGATCCAAATACTTTAGAAAACTCATACATTAAACCTAAATAGAATGATGTCACCATCATGGACAACATATTCTTTACCTTCAATACGGACCTTACCTTTTTCCTTTGCAAGTAACGGTGTACCATTTTCGATTAAGTCCTTATAAGCTAACACTTCTGCTTTAATAAAGCCACGTTCAAAGTCTGTATGGATAATACCTGCAGCTTCTGGTGCTTTTGTACCTGTCTTAAACGTCCAAGCACGAGCTTCCATTGGTCCACATGTAAAATATGTGTTTAAGCCTAAAAGTTTATAACCACTTTGAATAACTGTATCTAATCCAGACTGGGTTAAGCCATAACTTTCCATAAAGATTGCTTGTTCCTCAGGGTCTTCAAGTGCAGATATTTCATATTCCACTTGAGCAGATATAGGTATGATTTCTATACCTTCTTTGGTTGCTTTTTCTTTTAGGGCAATAAAATGTGCATTACTTAAAGGATCTTCTAAATCCGTTTCCGCAAGATTTGCTATGTAAAGTGCTGGTTTTAAACTTAATAGGTTAAAACCTGTAACAATCTTTTGTTCTTCTTCAGTAAACGCTAGTGTAGTCGATGGTAATTCATTTTCAATCATATACTTAACTTTTAAAAGTGCTGATTGTTCATTAATGGCTTCTTTGATCTTAACTTTAACCTGTTTTTCTAGTCTTGAAAGTCTTTTATCTACAGATTCTAAATCAGACAATCTAAGTTCAATTTCAATGATTTCTAAATCTCTTAAAGGATCAACCTTACCTTCAACATGTGTAATATTTGAATCGTCAAAACAACGCACTACATGCGCTATTGCATCAACTTGTCGAATATGACTTAAAAACTGGTTACCTAAACCTTCACC
>JBAYTJ010000036.1:0-11199 GCA_041675665.1 Acholeplasma sp.
GAATCAAGCACCACCACCACCTTTATGAACAAGTGTATTGATAATTGTAGCAATTTGGATAATTGAAAATCCTGCAATTAAACTGATGCCTATATATTCAAGTATTGGACTTTCTTTATTAAACCAAATCATAATGAATGCAACAACGACATAAATGAAGTATCTAAGTGCAAGTGTAGCGTATACCGTCATTTGATTGACTGATTTATAGCTTTGTATACGTTCTAATAAAAAATAGTTTGCTATTGTTACACTACCCGCAATTAAAAAGAATACTAGTAAGTTTAAAAACCAAATACTAAAAATGGCTATACCAATGATAAATAGTATGAGTGCATAAACATAAGTGTTTTTTAAATTAATTTGATGATTTATCTGTTTCATCTTCTACTTGACTTATCCTTTCATTTCTAAAAAATTGCCATAACAACAACATGCTTATAAATAAGCCTAAAACTAAACCGATACCAGCATACAATGCTTCCTTGATTCCATCAGGATCAACATGTTTACCTAGCATTGCACCTAAGATACCACCCAGTATCATATTTAATATAAACTGGGTTACTAACACATAAATTCTAATTGCTCTTTTCATGTTCTCACCTAGTCCTTAATCATTGTTGTAAAATAATATCTATTCTACTATAAATTATATCATAAATAAGCGATTTGACCAAACGCTACTACCTAATATGGCATTTATCTAGAAATAGGTTTATTTACAATCATAAAGCCGTTTAAAACTGAAAAAAATACACAAATATGCACGTGTCATATTTGTGTATTATATGTTTATTTTTCTTCGCCTGAGACCATTAATTGTCCAACATGAACAGTCGGGGAACCAACACCTGAAACATCAAATGTTAAGTCATTACCAATAGCAACAATGCTTTTTAATACATCAAACCAATTACCAGATAAGACAACCATCTTAACTGGATGATCTAACTTACCATTTTTAATCAATACACCACCAGCTTGTAAACTAAAGCTGCCGTTTGTATGATTAACACCAGCATGTAAGCCAACTAAGTCGGTGACATAAAAGCCTTCTTCAATATCTTTAATTAGTGTATCAAAATCTTTAGTACCTGGTTCTAAATATAAACCAGCAGGACTAATACCACCACCAAAAGCATTTCCAGTTGGTGTTTCTTCAAATAATTTTGCTGTTTTTAAAGAATGTAAGAATCCAGTGAACACACCATTATCAATAATCTTTTTAGGATTTGATGCAACACCTTCATCGTCAAATGAGTTTTGGAATGGTGCAAGTTCATTTAATGGATCATCCCATAGATTAAAACCTTCAACAGCAATTTGTTGACCCTTCTTATCTTTTAGGGCAGTCATCTTACGGTAAGCCGCCTCACCTGAGAATAGTCCAGAAAATACGGATAACATATCACCGAATCGCTTAGCTGAAAAGACAGTTTCATATTTTTTAGTTTTGATAGATTTACCATCTAACTTGGATAAGCCATTTTCAATCGTTTTTTGTGCATCAACTACTGGATCATATTCATCAAATGTTTTCACTAATTTAACGTCATACCCTGTTTTAATATCACCGTTTTTTTCAAAGATACCCATACCATATGCATAAGAGAAATTATGTTTTCTCGTTAGGTTTAAACCCTTAGAGTTGATAATTGTCGTCTCACCAAAGTTTTCTGCATAACTTGTTGAATCTACTTTAGTAACAAATTCATTTGCTAAAATATTTTTTTCCAGTTCTACTAAGTAAGCAATTTTTTGACTAACTGGTACTTTATCAAAATCAAAATTATTATCTTTAACTTCTGGATAACTTGGTGAACCTTCAAAAATAATTGCAGGTTCTTTAACTGTAAGTGCTTGTGCATTAAGTTTTAGTAAATCAAATGCTTTATCCACAGCTTCTGTTGATAAGTCTTCTAGAACAAAAGTGACTAATTTCTCATCATAAATTGCACGAATCTTAGCTTTTTCAACATCAGAGGTTGTAACGTTTTCAACTTGACCTTGGTAAACTTCAATTGATAAACTTTTAGATCTTGAAGAAAATATTTCAACATCACTAAAACCTTTTTGAAGTCCTAATTCTATCCATTTTTCAAACATTATTTACTACCTCCTTGTCCACCGACCAACATTTTTGATACACGAATGGTTGGTTGACCAACATCGGTTGGAATGGAGCCTGATTGGGCACCACACATACCTTGACCATATGTTTTATTGTTTGCTACTCTATCTATCAATTGAATGGTTTGTGCACCGTGTCCAATTAACATTGCACCGCGTACAGGTTTTGTCAGCTTACCATCTTCAATCATATAACCTTCCATAACAGCAAAGTTATATTCACCAGTTGCAGGGTTTACCGTACCACCACCAAGCTTTTTAGCAAATAAGCCATAGGCTGTATCTTTAATGATATCTTCATAATTTTCAGTACCATTTTCAATATAGGTTGTATTCATACGTGATGTTGGTGGATATTTATAGTTTTGGCGTCTTGCAGAACCTGTAGAATCATAGTTCATACGTTTACCACTTCTATAATCTGATAGATATCCTTTTAAGATACCTTTTTCAATGAGTAAGTTCTTCTTGGTTTTTTGACCTTCATCATCAAACGTTGTACGACCCCATTGAGAAGCCTCATCGCCATTATCATATGCTGTAACAACTTCACTGGCTACTTTTTGACCAAGTTTACCAGCAAAAGGTGATAACCCTTTAGATACTGCAGATGTTTCTAGTGGATGTCCAACAGCCTCATGGAAAATAACACCACCAAATCCGTTGTGGATTACAACAGGCATTTCTTGTGGTTCCATGTTATCTGCATAAAGGTATGTCATTACTGATTCTGCAACTTCTTTTGCGATTTGTTTAAAATCAATGGCATCAAAGATTTCAAAGCCCATATTTCTACCTGGTGCATCATATGCATCTTGCATTAATTCGCCATCTTGCGCAACCGCTGTTAATGCAGCACGTGTATAGGTTCTAACATCATCTTGATAAATACCATTTGAATTAGCGATTAATACTTTTTGCTCCCATTCAATTAAGGTTGCACCTGCTTGAATAATTTTATCATCATGATCTTTAATCATGTTTGATAATTCAATTAATGTTTTTGATTTTTCAGCTGGTGTTAATGCATTATGTGGTATTTTAATGTCATTCACATAAGGTTTTTTCTCACCTAAAGGTTTAGCTTTTTTAGCATCACCTTTAAATGATACCCTTAAGGTTTTCATTAATTTTTCTATAGACGCATATGTTGTATCATTTGAGTACCCATAAACTTCATCGATCCCCTTTAATAAACGTACACCCACACCATATGTATTGCCACTGCTAACGGCAATCACATCACCGTTATTGACACTGATACGACCACTATATGTATCTTCTAAAAATATTTCAGAAAAGTCTGCACCAGTTTCTAAGCCTAAACCTAGAAGTGTTTCTAGTTCTTTTTTATTCAACATTTGTTTCGCCCTCCTTTTTATCATATTGTAACTGATATAGGTTATAGTATAACCCATTTTGTTTTAAAAGTTCTTGATGTGTACCTGATTCTTTGATTTCACCCTTACTCATAACAATAATTCTATCACTATGCTGTATGGTTGATAATCTGTGCGCAACGATCAGCATTGTTGATATATTCATCATTTTCTTTAATGATTCTTGGATGATTGTTTCAGTTTCTGAATCAATGTTTGCTGTTGCTTCATCTAAAATCATTAAACTCGGATTATAGACGACTGCTCTAGCAAAACTGATTAATTGACGTTCACCACTACTAAAGTTATTACCACGTTCTTTAACCACATGATCTAAACCTTCTGGTAGTTTATTTAAAATATAATCTAACCCAACATAATCACTTGCTTTATTAATATCTTCGTCTGTAATATCCGGGTTACCAAGTGTGATGTTATCACGAATTGTTCCACTAAATAAGAAGACGTCTTGTAACATTTGTCCAATGAATTTACGTAAGGATGAACGTTTGATGGTTTGAATGTCTTTACCATCAATTAAAATTTGTCCTTTTTGAATATCATAGTTTCTAACAATTAATTGTAGAATGGTTGTTTTACCACTACCGGTTGCACCAACAAATGCAACTGTTTCATTTGGATTTACTTTAAATGAGACCCCTTTTAATATCCATTCATCTGGAATATACTGGAACCATACATCTTTAAATTCAATGTCACCATTAAAGCTTTCAAGTTCTATGGCATCAGGAAGATCAACAATATCTGGTTTGGTATCCAGTACATCAAATATCTTTTCTGCAGAACTAAAGCCGTTTTGAAGGGCGTTAAATTGTTCTGATATTTGTTGGATTGGTTCAAAGAATTGTCCAACATAAATATAAAATGATATAAATAACCCAACACTTAAGGCACCATCTATAACCGTTGTTACACCAAAGTATACGGTGAGGATAGTTGCAAACATAGCAATCAACCAAATGGTTGGACGATATATCCCAAAGGTATTGATTTCTCTAAAATAACTCTTTTTCAATTTATCATTTAAGTCTTTAAATCCAGCTATCTTTTTGTCTTCTTGATTAAAAATTTGAGTAATTTTCATGCCACTTAGATTTTCGGATAAGTAACCATTAATTTCAGAAACATTGGTACGTACTGTTCTATATGCTGTTCTTGAGTACTTTCTGAAAATACCGGATGCGATAAATATCAGTGGTAGTGTTAAAAATGTCATTAAGGCCATTTGCCAGTTTAGAATAACCAATACTGTACCAATAATAATCATCATTAATACATTTCTAATGAGGTTTACAATCGTATTGGTAAACATATCTGAGATGTTACCAGGATCATTGGTAGCACGTGTTACAAGTTTTCCAACCGGTAATAAATTAATTTGACCAATTGATAAGTTCTCAATGTGTTCAAAAACTTCTTTACGCATAGAATGCGTTACTTCTTGCCCGATTTCTTGTAAGATACGTTGTTGGAAAAAACCAACACCAACACTTACAAGTAATATAACAAGTCCAATTCCTGTACCGATTGCCAAAGTTATCATCTTGTTTTCTATTGTGACATCAGTTCTACCCATATAATCAATCGACCAGCCGGTTGCAAGTGGTAAGATGATGTTGGTAAATGTTGTAACAAACATCATTAAGAATGCTGCCAAAAACTTCATTTTATAAGGTTTTAAATACCCTAATAGACGTCTAATTAAATGTTTATCAGCATGTGCGGTATGGTTATCTGTAAAATCACGCATGTTTGTCACCTTCTTCCACTAATGCTTCTAATGTTTGGAGTTTCACCATTTCTTGGTAGGTAGTATTTGTTTTGAGTAATGTTTTATGACTACCAACACCGATGATTTTTCCATCTTCAATTAAGATAATTTTATCTAATTTTTTAACCGTTGAAATTCTATGTGCAATCATTAAGGTTGTACGACCTTTACGAATCTTTCTTAAGTTAGAGATGATTGCTTCTTCTGTTTTTGTATCCACTGCAGACACAGAATCATCAAGTATTAATATGGTCGGATCTTTAGCAAGCGCTCTTGCGATACTAATACGTTGTTTTTGACCACCAGAGACGGTTGTACCTCGTTCACCTAATATCGTGTCATATTGTTCTTTAAAGGCCATAACGTTTTCATAAATATCAGATAGTTTAGATACCTCATGTAACCAAGAATCATCAATTTGGTCCTTAAATGAGAAACCAATATTGTTTCTAATTGTATCTGAGTATAAGAAATTATCTTGTGGCACATAGCCAATATGGTCTCTTAATGTTTTAATTGAGATATCTGTCATATCATTGTCACTATAAAATATCATTTTTGGATTTGGCTGATACACATGTAGTAATAATTCAACAAGTGTTGACTTGCCTGAACCCGTTTTTCCTAATATACCGACCATTTCACCCGCTTTAATTTCAAAGTTCATATCTTTTAATGCAGGTTGCTCGCCATCAGGATAAGTAAATGTTAGATTTTTAGCCGTAATTGAACCATCTAATTTAACTTCTGTTAATACATTTTCATGGTCAACAACATCAGCCTTAGCATCTAAAAAGGCATAAATTCTTTTAGCAGATGCTTGCGCTTGACCATTAATCATCATAAACCATGATAAAGCAAACACCGGCCATAATAATGTAAAGAAATAACTAATATACTCAGATAGGTCTCCTGCATTTAAGTTACCTTGTGAAATCAAGAAAGATCCATAAACAATGACGGATAATATAACGAGTGTAATCATGACATCAATAATAATATTCACAATAATTGAATACTTCACATGTGCCATAGACGTATCATATAAATGTCTAGATTTCTTATCAAACGTCAAAGCTTCTTTAGCTTCTCTAACATAAGCTTTAATCACTTGAATTCCCGTAAAGGATTCTTGTGTGACATCACTCATTTGTTCAAATGCTTCTTGTCTTAATTTAAACTTTTGTTGCATCTTTTTATTTAAAAAGAAGACAAGTATACCCATTAATAAAAGTGGGATTGCTGCATATAATGTCATTTGCCAGTTTAAACTAAACATACGGATTAAGACCATCGTACCTAAAAAGATACCATCAATCAGCATGAGCAATCCAAACCCAAATAACTCTCTAACGGCGTTTAAGTCATTAATAAAATAACTCATTAAACCACCAATTTTTTGGTTAGAATAATAGTTTTGACTTAATGTCGTTGCATGTGTAAACATATGTAGCCTAATATCTGTTTCAATTCTTCTACCGTTACCAAACAATAAAATACGCCATAAATAACGACCAACAGCCATGAATAATACAATTCCTGTTAAGTAAAGTATTAAATCTAGTACTTGATCTACATGTGTAATCGTGCCTGTTTCGACACCTGTAATAATTATATTAAATGTTCTAGGAATTTCTAATTGGAAGTAATCAATGCCAATTAATATGAAAATACCCAATAAAAATGCCCATCCGTATTTAATATAATAATGTCTAAAATGTTTTAAAAATATCATTATGTATATACCTCTTAACTATTCTATCAAAAATGCGCCAAATGTCTATTTAAATAGCGCATTTTATTATAAATAATTCTTTGCTTGTGTTGTAAATAAATTGTAGTAAAGAGATTCTTTATTTAGCATGAGTTGTTCATGACTTGTAAAGTCCTTCATTTGTCCTGCTTCAATCACTAAAACCTTATCACAAAACGTGCTTGAACTCATTCTGTGTGAAATATAGATAGCTGTTTTATCTTTAACTAAATCATCATCAAAATACCAATATAGATGTACATTTCTGATGCTGTATATATTGTAAATCCATCCATAATAAGCTTTGTTAAAAAGATTGCTGATAGATTAATGAGTGAGGTTGCTAGTACACCACATATCATATAAAAATACACTATATTTTTACCAATATGTCCAAACTCACTATATTGTCTTTTAATTGTCTTTAGTACACTATGTTTCATAGGTTTATTTTTCCTTTAAAAAACGAACTATCCGAAAGGTAGGGTTTCGGATAGTCAAAATGTTATTCAACGACGATTCTAACTTTATCGCCAGCTTCAGAATCAACTGTAATAATTTCTCCAAGTATGCCTTGATTGACCATGTCTAAGATTGCATCAATATCAATTTCAAAATCATCTAATTTCGTATTACCAAATTTACCGTTTTTAAGTAGTTTAGCAAACTCTACTGGAATATTGACACGTACCTTTTCACCACTGGATGCATCAACTAAGATCTTTAACATTCTAAATGGTTGTTTCTTATCATTAGGTGCTGCAACAATTTCCAGTTCTGGTGTTGACATTAATGCTGCTAATAATTTTTCAGCTTCATCTGGTGTAATTGTACCCGCTTTAAGTAATTCTAATATTTGAAGTCTTTCTTCTTTTAATTGGTCCATTATTTATTTTCTCCTTTGACCCTTTTTATAATCTTTATTGCTTCTTCAACTTTCATCTCACCTGTTTTAATTTTATTAAGTATTTCTTGTTGTTTATTCTTTATAAAATCTTCATTAAACTTATGGGTGTTTGATGTATCTTTTGCATTCGGTGCTTCATCGTTTTCATCAACAGCGTATCCAAGCGATGAGATAGCCTCATCTAAGTATTTTTTTACCGTTGGATAGCTAATATTCATCTCCTTTTCAACCGCTTTGATGTTACCGCGGTTTTTGACAAATACTTCAATGAAGTATAAAGTTTCTGCGTTTAAGTAATTGAATTTGGAAAATCTAAATTCACCTTTAACTTCTGTATGACAGTGATCACACGCCAAATGTGTAACATGTAGATCATGACTACATACTGGACAAACTGTAATTACATTATTCTTTTTAGCCATTTTGTTATTCTCCTTTATTAAATGGTTTTTATTTTGATATATGCATCTTGTGCAATAACTTCTATATATATGTGTTTCATTGAGATGAGTTTTAACATGTCATCTCTACTCATAAAGTCTTTATCACTCAAATCAATCTTATTTAGGAAGAGCTTTACAATAAATGTTGGTACAGGTAATATTGTTAATAACCCTAAAAACCCTGAAATGATTGGATGCTCCTTAATGATAATTTTAGCTTTAATAAAATAACTCTTAGCTAGTTTACGTTCTTTAGGTTGCTTTGTTTTATATAATGTCTCATATGCATCCATTACATCTATATTATTGTTGTAAACTTCATTTAATGTTTTAATTTGTTTCATTTTTTTAAACTTTTCCTTAATATTTTTAATTTACATATTAATATTATTACAATAAATTAACTTTGTCAACACTTTCGATTAAAAAAATTAAATTTATTAATTCTTTTGTTAATTTTTTGAATAATTGATGTTATTTGAGTATAATATAGTTAAGCGAGGTAAACACAGATGAAAAGACTACAAGAAAGATTTATAAGATACGTTAAAATCGATACACAATCTGATCCGACTTCTACAACATTTCCATCAACTACAAAACAATTAGATTTATCTAGATTGTTGGTTGATGAAATTAAATCTATGGGGTTCGAAGCCAGATTAGATAAAGATGGCTATGTATATGCACTGATTCCATCGAATATAGATAAAAAGGTTCCAGCCATTGGCTTTATTGCACACGTAGATACATCCCCTGATGCACCTGGGAAAGATGTCAATCCTAGAATTATTGAAAACTATGATGGTTCTAACATTAAATTAAACCAAACATACCAGATGCATCCTAAAAAGTATCCTGCACTAAACAAAGTTATTGGTGATCACATTATTGTCACAGATGGTAATACTTTACTCGGTGCGGATGATAAAGCTGGTGTTGCAGAGATTATGGAGGTTCTTCATAGGTTAAGTGAAGACAAATCCATTAAACATGGTGATATTTATGTTTGTTTCACACCAGATGAAGAAATCGGACAAGGTGCAGACCGTTTTGATTATAAATGGTTTAAAGCAGACTTTGCCTATACAATGGATGGTAGCGAAGTTGGCGGTATTGAATATGAAAACTTTAATGCAGCAAGTGCTTCATTAGTATTTACTGGAAAATCCATTCATCCAGGTAGCGCTAAAAATAAAATGATTAATGCCCTACACTTACAAATGGAGTTCCACCAAATGCTACCTAAGTTTTTAGATCCAGCAATTACAGAAAAATATGAGGGTTTTAACCACTTAACCGGTGTCCACGGTCATGTTGAGAGTGCTGAGGCTCATTATATTATTAGAAATCACAGCAGCAAATTATTTAAAGACCAACAAGCAACCTTCAAATTCATTGCCGACTACTTAAATAAAAAGTATGGCTATGATGCAGTTAACTTAACAATTAAAGAATCCTACTTAAATATGTATGAAATCATCAAGGATCACATGTATGTGATAGATTACGCGATTAACGCTGTTAAACGCGCCGGCTTAACGCCTAAATTTGAAGCGATTCGCGGCGGTACAGATGGTGCAAGATTAACCTATGGTGGTTTAATCTGTCCTAATCTTGGTACAGGTGCATATCACTTCCACGGTCGTTTAGAGTTTGCAAGTATTAACCAAATGTCTAAAGCTGTAGAAATCATATTTAATATTATTGACGAAGTACAAAAATAAAGGAGGTTTATTTTATGTACAAAGCAAATCCAGACAGATACAAAGAAATGACTTATCGCAGATTAGGCGATAGTGGCTTAGTATTGCCTGTATTATCATTTGGAATGTGGTATAACTTTGGTCAAAACAATGACTATGATACTGCCAAAGAGATGATTTTTAAGGCATTTGATCATGGTATTACACACTTTGACTTAGCCAACAACTATGGTCCACCACCAGGGCATGCAGAAACCGTGATGGGGCGTATTTTAAAAGACGGTTTAATGGCTTATAGAGATGAAATTATTATCTCAACGAAGGCAGGTTATAGGATGTGGGATGGACCCTATCAAGATGGTGGTTCTAGGAAATATTTGATCTCATCGCTTGACCAATCCCTAGAGCGATTAGGATTACCTTATGTTGACATCTTCTACCATCACAGATTTGATGGTGATACAAACCTTAAAGAAACAATGAAGGCACTTGCAGACATTGTCGCAAGCGGCAAAGCACTCTATGTTGGTTTATCAAACTATAATTCCAAACAACTTAAAAAAGCACACAGAATATTAGATGCACTTCATGTGCCATATGTCATTACACAACCAAGTTACTCAATGTTAAATAGATGGCTTGAAAAAGATAATCTATTAGATACTCAAAATAGCTTAGGTGGTGGTGTGATTTGTTATTCAGCACTACAACAAGGTTTACTTACTAATAAGTACATCACAGGCATTCCAAGTGATTCTCGTGCTAAAAACCCAGATGCACTTTGGTTTAAAGAACGTGATATTACACCAAAAGTCGTAGATAAATTAAAAAAATTGGATGAAGTTGCTAAAAAGCGTGGTCAATCCATTGCACAAATGAGTTTAGTTTGGACATTACGAAACGAAAAAATGACATCAACACTTATATCCACATCCAAGCCAAAACAACTGGAAGAAAATATTCAAGCATTAGAAAACATGACTTTTACAGACGATGAATTAAAAACTATCGATGATATCTTAAATAGTTAACAAAAAGATAAGCCTCACAACTAATTGTTGTGAGGTTTATCTTTTATAAGGTATC
>JBAYTJ010000037.1:0-11196 GCA_041675665.1 Acholeplasma sp.
AAAAAGGCCTCAATGAAACACGGTCTTTATTGTTCCACTTCATCTTCCAATAGACTCTGTAAGTATTCAGTGTATTTTTTGTATGCTTCTTCAAAACCAAGAAGCTCATCCGGTGTGACATCTAAACCTAAGCATAACTTTATGATTTGGTCTTGATCCAGTTTTCTTCTACCAACTTCATAATGTGATACAGATTGTTGATTTACACCTAATATTTTTGCTATATCTAGTTGTGTTAAACCCTTACTAAATCTTAATTCTTTTAGTTTTAACATAAAATCACTCACTTTCTTTGACATGTAATACATTTTGTAGTATCATGTTTTTATAAAAACTACTTTACGTAGTGAGTTAATCCGGTCAGGATTGCTAAATAGGGATAAGAAACTAATAATAAGATGGTGCACAGTACAAGGATTGAACTTGTGACCCCCTGCACGTCAAGCAGGTGCTCTCCCGCTGAGCTAACTGTGCAAAATTTAAATTTTAACGTAATAGTATTGTATCATATTAAAAATCTTTAATCAATTTAAATCTATGTTTTTTATGTATGTTTTATTTACAATTTTTATAAGTAAAAAATACTAATTTATAAAAAATATAAATACTTTAGATGCATATTATAATTATTATAAATAAGACCATTTCTTTTATAAATAAGTTGACTAAATCCCTTTATAGTGGTAAATTATTACCAAAGAAAGAAGGACCGTATATGAGAAAACTATTTACTAGGTTGAATACCGAATTATTCTTTGTAGTGACTTCTGTTGTATTATTGATTACAGCAATTATATTAAACTTTACGATATTGCCAGATATAGATGGTAATGTTGCATTACCACTTGTTATCCTATATGCAATATCGTTTTTACTGGGTGGATTTTTTAAAGCCAAAGAGGGTGTTGAAGACACCATAAAAGATAAATCATTAAACGTTGAAATACTAATGATTATTGCTGCAGTTTCAGCATTTGTTATAGGTAATCCACTAGAAGCGGCATTACTGATTATGATTTTTGCAATTTCAGGGCTTTTAGAGACTTTTGCACATAATAAATCTCAAAAAGAGTTAACCTCATTATTAAAAATTTCCCCTGAACTTGCAACACTTTATAAAGATGGTGAAGAAACAGTTGTTTCCATTAATGATCTACAAATTGGTGATACTGTCATTGTTAAAGTTGGTGATGCTATACCAGTAGATGGTAAAATCACCAAAGGACAAACAGCGATTAACCAGGCAGCGATTACTGGTGAATCGATGCCCGTGAATAAACAAGAAAATGACGAAGTCTTTGCTGGTACTTATAACTTAAATTCTGCTATCTTAGTAGAAATTACAGTGTCTCCAGATCAGTTTGTCGTTAATAAGATTATTAAGTTAGTATCTGATGCTCAAGAAAACCAAGGCAAACAACAAACCCGCATTGAAAAAATAGAAAAATGGTATGTATATTTTGTATTACTGCTTGCATTAGGGTTTATGATCATACCACCACTATTAGGTGTATGGTCATGGAATCAAGCCTTCTACCGTGGTACAGTTGTCTTAGTGGTTGGTTCACCTTGTGCGTTAATGGCAAGTATCGCACCAACCATGTTATCAACCCTTTCTAATGCCGCACGAAGTCGTGTGTTAATTAAAGGCGGTAAATACTTAGAAGATTTAAGTAACATTAATGTGGTTGTCTTTGATAAGACTGGCACCATCACAGAAGGTAAACCAGCCGTAATTGAAGTATTAATTAATCCAGAACATGATAAGCAAACCGTTTTAGATGTTGTATATTCTATGGAGAAACATTCCAATCACGCACTGGCTTATGCAATAACCAGTCATTTAGAAAAAGACGCAACCTATACTTCTTATGAAGTTCAAGAAGTACCTGGTAAAGGTATGACACTAAAAATAGATGATAAGATTTATAAAATTGGCCGATTCGAACATAAATCCTCAGATGCCGTAACACCAAAAATGAAGGATTGTCAAAACCAAGGACACTCCATTGTACAAATCATTTTAAATGATGAACTAATAGGCTGTATATCTTTAATTGATAAATTAAGACCAAATGTTAAACAAATGGTGAAAAAGCTTAAGCAACAAAACATCTTACCGGTACTCTTAACCGGTGATAATGAAGCAACCGCTCAAGCGATTGCTAAACAATCAGGCATTGACATCATTATTGCAGGTGCGTTACCCCATGAAAAAAGTGATCATGTTAAAGCACTACAAGCTAAATACGGAAAAGTTATGATGGTTGGAGATGGTATTAACGATGCACCAGCACTAGCAATTGCTGATATTGGAGCAGCTATGGGTAGTGGTACTGATGTATCTTTAGAAACTGCAGATATTATCTTCATGAACAACAAGTTAGAGCACATTGATAAAATATTTAGAATCTCAAAAGCAAATCAGCGTATAATTTATCAAAACGTCATTTTCTCACTTGCAGTCATCTTAATGTTATTATCATTTAATGTCTTTGGACTTGTCACCTTACCATTTGGTGTAGTTGCGCATGAAGGCTCAACCATATTGGTTATCTTAAATGGTTTAAGAATGCTATACAAAAAATAATTGTTACATAAAAATAGCGTAAACCTTAATAAGGATTACGCTTTTTTACTGATGGTTTATTGATAAAATTGAATATTATTTTTACCATTTACTTTAATCTTTCCTAAAGCATTATCCGCTTTAGCAATCAATTTATATATGTCATTACCATCTCTTGGGTATAATGCAACACCAACAGATAGTGTTAAATCAAATTTATAATTATCGATAATAATATTGGAACCTATGGTTTTAATTTTTTGTTCAATAGCTTCTTTCAACTGTGCTTCACTCTCAAAACGTCTAAATATAGTAACAAACTCGTCACCACCGTATCTAGCGGTGAACATATGGTCATCATTGATACTTAATAAAGCTTCTGAGAAGGCTTTAATGACACTATCACCAACAATATGCCCATATTGGTCATTAACTTTTTTAAACTCGTCAAAATCAGTAAATATAACCGCAAATTGATTTTCTTTATTTCTTAAATTGCTAATATACTTCTCTAATCCTAACCGGTTTGGTAAACCGGTTAAATAGTCTGTTAATGAAATCTTTTCCATTTGTTGTCGTTCTGTCTTTAAATCACTAATAGCACGGATATTAATAACAATTGATAACATAAACCCTAAGACAACAAATAATATACCACCAATAATATTAGACACTATATTATAGGTTAACGCTTGTCCTGGTAAAAACTCATAGGTTAAGTTTGAATTAATAATGATAGACCGACCAATCATCAAAACATCAAAAGCTGTTGAAAAGATATAAATTGGTGCTGCAAGCACTGATTTTATCTTGTCACTTGCATGTAATAAATTGTAAAATATTTCAATGACTAAATATGTAATAATTATTGATACTAAATTTTGCCGATAGGCAACACTTGGACCAAAAAAGAAAAATATAACGCCTAAAAGTGCACCGATACTTAAAACTATATAAGCACGCTTATAGCCCCTATTTATATCCACGAATAGATTTAAGCCTTTATATACCAATAAAGTACCCATAATAAATGTACCATTACCTAAAAAGAAAACGATCCAATCAATGTTAGATAGTGTACCTGTATACAAAATAAAGCCAAAAATATGGCAGGCTACGCCTGCGGCTAAATAATTAATTCCTTTATAAATAGATTTGATATAATGATGTGTTACTGCCAGTGAAATAGCAATCACCGAAGCAAACAACACTATCATTAAGACAAACAAGTGTTCTATAACCATTGAGTAGTACCTCTCCCGTACTAAAACAAAATTCTTATACAATTTGATAATCATTGTATCACATTAATTTTAATAATACTTTATATTTGATGTTAAATTAACTAAATCGCCTTCTTAAAACAACGACGGCGTTTATAATTACTTGGATTAAAGTCTTTCCATTGTGATTGTATCTTAACATTTGTCTCTAGTTCTGGTCCTGTTAATGCCTGTATGACACCATACTTAATACCTTGTTTAATACCATCTGCCATAATCAATGACAACACACCTGTGCCTTGATTATTGGGATCAACAGCAATAAAATAAAAATCGATGGTTTTAAAACGTTTTAAGCTACCTAACAACCTTAAGAATCCAAAAGGTAGTAGTTTACCATTAGATTTTTTATTGGCTTTAGAAAGACTTGGCATCATCAGACCAAAACCAATAACTTTTTTATGTTTGTCTAGAACAAACCATAAAAAATCCAGTTTCACTAAAAGAATCATCTGCTTAATATAGTAATCCATCACAGCTTGAGTTACAGGATAAAATCCATATAGTTCACTAAACGCTTTATTATAAACATCAAAGGCATCATATACATATTTATAGACATCCTTTTTACGTTTAATCTTTATCAGTTCATAACCAAATCTACGCTTTGTAATCTCTGCACCACGCATGACCTTTTCAGGTACTATGCTTGGCCATGGGATCACAGACTCAATCCAGTCAACATCTTTAATAAAACCTAAGTTTTCTAAGTGTTTAACATAGTAAGGTGGATTCCATATAGTTATAAACATGTTTAAATACTCAAAACCTTCAACAAGCATGCCCATACGGTCCATATCGGTAAAACCGATTGGACCGATAATATCTGTCATGCCTAATTTTCTACCCCAATTGGTTACAGCATCTATCAGTAATTTTGTTACCTCTATATCATCAATCATATCTATGCGTGTAAATCTGACAACTTTAGTGTTAAATGCTTCATTATACTTATGATTAATAATACCTGCAATACGGCCAACAACTACGTTATCTTTATAGGCTAAAAAGCGAATACTTTCACAGTATGCATGTGCAGGGTTTTTCACCTTATCAAATACATTTTGCTCATCCAAACTTAAAGCTGGTACAAATGCACCAACTTTGTTAAAAAGTTTATTCGGAAAAACAGTAAACACTTTTGCTTGTTTCTTTGTTGTAACTTCTTTAATTATCATGTACTTATCCCTGTAATATATAATTTACAAGCAAATTATATCATAAATTGATGTTTAAAGTACTTTATACTATAACTTTGAATGAGCGCGCTGTTTAGATTGTTTATGCTCATACATTCTATGATCTGATTTGATGAGTGCTTCTTCAATGCTGACATTTTCATTTGAATCATAAATAGAAACACCAACAGATACATTAAATTTATAGGGTGTGTTTTGATCAAATATAAGACACTGATCATTAAATAATTTTAAGTCAGCATCAATACTTGAATCCTTAAAATCTTTAATGATACAAACAAATTCATCGCCACCCATTCGGTAACACTGACCTCTAGTACCAAACGTTTTTTTGATAATTTGGTATGCATGCCTGATGGCTTCATCACCTACTGCATGTCCAAATTTGTCGTTGATATCTTTTAACTTATCTAAATCAAAGTAAACAAGTTGTAGTTTTATAGCATCTGTAGTACTTTTAAAATCATGTACATCTTTAAAATATGCAAAACGGTTCATTGCACCCGTTAGTTGATCGGTGTAAGCTAGCCTTTCATAGACATGACGTTCTAGGCTACCTTTATAGTTTCTTAAACTAAACTGTACATACCCAATAAACACAACTGTTAAAATTACGCCTAACCCAATAACAACAAAATCAGCGGTTTGTCTAAAATTACTTTGTGAGAAGATAATCACTTCTAAAAGTGCAAATACAGCGACCAAAGAAAATACAAAAAGTGCTCTTAAAGTAACCTTTTTTTGATATTTTTTATACTCAAGGATAAAAAATAGTAAGGTTGCTATGAGTCCACAAATCAGTAATATTATTGATACTGGTACAGTCTCAAAAAACGATGCCAGTCCGCTATAATGTAATGCGATTACACTTAAGGTGTTTATGAAAAATATGATTGCAGCAATATCATAAAACTTCTTGTAATCCGTTATTAGTGAATGCCCAATATAAAGCGCTAATGTTACAGGCGAAAGGGCTATTGCTATATAGGATAAACCACCTAAAATATTAGGATTACCAATAATCAGTTGTAGCATCCTAGACTCAGATATGAGCCAAAATGAAAAGATAATTGCACTGACGCCTAAATAAATGGTATGATAGTTTTCTTTTCTTAAAACAATACTAATCATTAATAAAGACAAGCCTATAAAAAAGGTTAACAAACCAATTGCTAAACGCATACCAAATTCTCTAAACATTGATGCTATGAGCATACCTCTATCACCAAATGAAATCTCATTTAATATACCACGCATGGATGCATATGGTGTATCAAATGTTAAACTTAAAAACTTACCTTCACTGGCTTGTGGTACTTCTATAACATGCCATGTACTGGCATATGTATTCTCCGCTTTAAAACTTGCCTCATAAAGTAAAACATCATCTAAATGTACCATTAAGTTAGCAAGCGAGGTACGAATAAGTATTTTTTGTGAACGGTTAAAATTAAATGGCAAACTCATACGAATCGTATAAGTTTCATCATTATAAATATCTAATCTTGTCGGTAGCGTTTCAAGTGGTATCTCATTGTCATCACTAATTACATGATACCAGCCCTCATTTAAATCTCTTGAATCAAGTATAGGTATTCTGTAATTATTTGTTATACCAAGTAAGCTCACGACAAAAAGGATACTTAAAAAAAACAAAAGTATAAAACCTGATATCAAGTGTTTTTTATTATTCATGAAATCTCCCTATTTTATGAATTTAAAACCCCATATAAAAACTAATTAGTATATAGTACTTTAATTATAACATAGTGCCTATTTTAAGTGATACTAAAGTTACTTACAACCATCATTGGTCATTTACAAATATTACATAAAGATAAAGGTGAACCACATATAAAGTGTGGTTCACCTTATTTATTATGAAGTTAAACAGCGATTAATAATCTTTCTTGCTGTTTATCCTACAAAGGGTAACTAAACTACATGATATCGTAAATGAATGCATCAAGTTTAACTCTAGTATCTAGCGTATCACCAAATGTATATGCACTATAGGTTGCACCTAACATGTTATATAAGAATGATTTAACCATTGTTTGACCTTGGTCTTCATCAAGTTCATTATAGTCTATATATGATCTAAATTGATTACGATCAATTGCTTGTGCATTTGCAACCAAGACCAGTGGATCTGCACTATTTGCATTATCAATATCTGTAATACCCATTGCGATAAATGCATCCACCATGTTCATGATTTCATCAACTTGTATATCTACATTTGGATTTTCTTCGCCTTGATGTGATTCTAGAGTGTCAAGGTTTGCATCTACAATGCTCTTAGATATAATTCTATTAATTAGTTTAGAATCTGCTATAACCGCTAGCTTAATTTGAGCAAGTGATGTACTACCTGCATCAATTTGATCCATTTGAAGCGTTGATACACCAAGTGCATCAAGTGCATTTGCAATTGCTCTAAATTCTGTGACTGTTATATCAATATTTGCTGAACTATTGCCAACATAGCTTGCTTCTGGAATACTTATGCCAAATGCTGTATTAAAGTCAATGGCATTAATCACCTTGCTGACCTCACGTTGCATGACATATGCATAACCGCTAACTTTGAATATATCCAGTAACATGGCTGGTGCTAATGTCGCAGGATTCATGTTTGTAATCAGAGTTTGTAGTTGTTGATTGGTATCATTACCAGATAATACTTTTAGGCTATCAATTATATGTGATATTTCATCATATGTGTAATACTCACCAATATAATTGGTTTCATAAGCAGCATCATTCACATCGCTATCTACAAAGGTTAGTAAACCCTCTGAAATATAATAACGTATAATGAGTGATTCATAATCATGAATTGTTTCTAGGGATGCAATCGTTAGATTTGCAGCACCAAGTGCTAACTGAGTACTTGCATTTCCAATTGCACCACCGCCACTAAATGCATCTAATGCATTAAGCAGTCTGATGATTTCTAAGCTTTCAATTAAACCAAAGACATCACCTAAAACATATGCAGCATCAACAATTCTAGTTGGTGTCTCCAACTCCGTCTTGGTTCACTGAAAATGCATGTCCTTGAATACTCATCAATAATATTTAGCCATCTAAGCTTCTTTTTATTTTCTAATTGATCAGTAACGAAATCATAACTCCAAACATGGTTTTTATATTCTGGTCTAAGTCTGATACAACAACCATCATTAAGCCATAATCTTTTTCGCTTAGGTTGTTTCTTTGGCACCTTTAAGCCGTTTTCTTTCCAAATGCGTTCAACACGCTTATGATTGATATCATAGCCGAATGTCTTTAACATCGCTGTGATACGTCTATATCCGTATCTACCATACTGAGTAGCGAGTTCAATCATCTTAGCTGTAACTTCATCTTCATCATCTTTAATCACATGTTGATATCTGATCGTCCTACGATTAAATCCTAACACCAGACACGCCCTACGTTCAGATACCTTGTATTTTTTACAAATGCTTTTCACAATTTCTTTTTGTTTTGTCTGGTTTAGAACTTTCCCGAGTTTACATCTTTTAAGATAGCATTTTCTAAACTTAAATCAGCAACGAGCTTTTTAAGTCTATTATTCTCAATTTCTAAATCTTTGAGTCTTTTAGCATCCGATGTGGTCATATTGGCATATTTAGATCGCCATTTATAATAAGTAGCTTCACCTATACCGATTTGACGCACAGCTTCTGATACACTCATACCTTTTGAGATATGGATTTCCATCTCTCTTAGTTTCATAATGATTTGTTCTGGTGTAAATCTTGATCCCTTCATAGCATCGTACCCCTTTATTGGTTTAATTTTATCATTAAACTCTATTTAATGTTGGATACATTTTTGGGCGGCACTCCAAATTAAATTTATACGACAAAATAAAAACACACAACTTTTTAAAATTTTTAACAGATAACAATTTAAAAGTTGTGTGTTTTTTTTAATTGGCTTAATATATTATTGAACCATCAGCTGATATTTCTCTAAAGTTTCTACAAAGTCACTTCGGTAATAATCTGTTGAATTATTAGGATCTGATTTAATGCGTTCAATTAGTGCATCTAAACTGGCATCAACTTTATATTCAGAATTAATTAATAAAAGTCCAAACTCAACCACTGCACTTATAAAGCTCGCATCTTTACTTGGAAATTGATTCAAAACATTTAATACATCAAATTGTGTTTCTAATTCAGTTTCATCTGTTGTATCATGTGCTTTATAACGAATCATTAAACTTGCTAAATCATCTATTGCTTGTTCTTGTAGTTTTACCTCATATATGGCTGTCACTTGCAACCCTGTACCAATTTCACCTGCATCAGTCGTTTCATCATCAAATTGTTCATTTGATAGTTGTCTATTTTCATACCCAATTAAACGGTATTCTAAGACAGCATTATGATTAAATTCTATTTGAGCTTTAGCATCACGTGCAACAGTATAGAGCAAACCATCAATATTATCTACAAACGCTTTTCTAGCAGAGAGCATGTCATCAATATAGTGGTATACACCATTACCTGCCATAGCAATCCGCTCTAACTTTTCATCTTTATAGTTTCCATAACCAAACCCAAAAGCGGAAAAGTATATACCGGATTCACGTTTTTCTGAAATATATTCAACCAAGGTGTTTGTATTGGATATACCTACATTAAAGTCACCATCTGTAGCAAGTATAATGCGGTTGTTGCCGCCTTCTATAAAGTGCGTTTGTGCAACTTCATATGCCATTTCTAGACCTTTTTTACCTGCTGTTGAACCACTGGCACGTAAGATATCAATTTGACGGTTTATATAGGTTAAATCTTCTATTGTCTTACCTTCAAAAATAACCTTTTCACCAGATGAATAGGTTACTAATGAAATCTTATCTTGAGGCTTCATTTGTTCTAACAATAGTTTCATTGATGCTTTAACAAGTGGTAACTTATTGGATGCACTCATAGAACCAGATACATCAAGTAAAACAACAAGATTTGTTGGTACATCCCCTAAATCCACTTTTTTTGTTTCTAAGCCTACGAGTAATAGGTGCGTTTCTGGATTCCATGGTGTTTCAATCAGTTCTGACTTAAATCCAAATACATCACCTTCTAAAGGTTGATTATATTCATATCTAAAGAAATTGACCATTTCTTCAATTCTTACGACATTTCTATCGACAGTCTTACCACTATTTATTTGTGATCTAATAAATGAATATGCTGCAGTATTTGAACTTAATGAAATGTTTGATTTATTATTGACTGCTGTATTTACAAATGGATTTTCAACAATCATTTGATGTTCATCACTATCAATACCATCAATGAATGCCTCATCATAGTACCTATCACCAGGATATGGTGAACTACAACTTGCTAATATAAAAACAAAACCAACTATAAAAACTATAGAAAATATTTTTTTCATCTTATCCACCTTATAATACTTTTTTTGATTTTTTACTACTTGACATCATTACCGGTTGCTTTAGTTTGATTATATCACTTTAATAAATAACATGCACTAAATACTATAATTTAGTACTTATGAAGGTTGTTGATTTCTTATTAAATTATTTAAGTAATCAACAACAAGAATTGATGGTACAGCAAACGATAAAATATCTGCCTCATCATCATTTTGACCTGCATAGTTTATACCTACAATTTTAAAGTCATAATTAATTAACATACTACCACTAGATCCATTATTAATTAAAGCATCATGTCCAATGGACATAAATAAATTACTTTTTTCTTCACCATCTCTATTTGTAACCTTCACTAAAGAATACATTTTAACCGTACCATAGGTGATGACATTAACCGAAGATAATGGATTACTAATCACAATGACATCTCGACCAACTTCAATCTGACCATCTACAAGTTCTAGAACTTGTAGTTGGGTATCAGTTTTCTCAAATACGATAACAACTAAATCTAGATTATAATCTAAACTATCCGGATAGATAAATGCATGATACGAATTATTATAGTAATCCCTAACTTCAATATGTCGATTGATATATCCATCTAC
The DNA here is from genome assembly GCA_041675665.1 of Acholeplasma sp. GTDB lineage: Bacteria > Bacillota_I > Bacilli_A > Acholeplasmatales > Acholeplasmataceae > Acholeplasma. The sequence goes on from JBAYTJ010000037.1 coordinate 11,085, forward strand.
TTTATCAACTACATGATAATTGCTTAAAGCATAGTAATAATCTTCATTTTCATAAAAGATAACACCACTACCCGTATATACATCTTTTCTTGAAAATATTACTTCTGTATCA
>JBAYTJ010000038.1:0-11043 GCA_041675665.1 Acholeplasma sp.
AGGTAAACTATGGAATCCATATATTTATTAGTTGGTCAATCAGCTTTTTTAATAAATGATCAAATAAAAGCATATCAAGAAAAATTTAAATTGAATGAATTTAATATTGTTAAGTTAGATGCATTAGAAACAGAAATTGAATCTATCAATCAAGAACTACAAACTGTTTCATTTTTTAGTGATTTAAAAATGGTTGTTATAGAACATGTTGAAAGTTTAACCAGATACGATGAAAAATTACTATCAACATTCTTTAAGTACTTAGAACATCCAAGTGATGATATCATCTTAGTACTTACAATACCTGAGATTCCTAAGGATCATACACTTGGTCGTTATTTAGAGAAGTATGCATATATTGAAACGATAGCATCCCTTGAAGGCGATGCACTCATCAATTATATTGAATCATTATTTAAAAAAGATGGATATCAAATTGAAAAACGCAGTATTGAAGTTATTATAGAGCGTACTCAAAGTGATTTATTTGGCATACATCAAGAAATAAATAAAATTAAAATGTATGCTTACGAAGAGAAGATTATTTATATTGAAGATGTGGAATTACTGGTTACAAGAAACTTAGAAGATAATATATTTTCTTTTTCAAGTGCCTATTTAAGAGGAAACATCAAGTCATACATGCAAATATATGATGACTTACTAACAAATCGTATGCCATCAAATACAATCTTCAACCACTTGTTTAACACCATCCATTTAATTTTACAAACAAAAAATTTAATGGAACAAGGTTTAAATCAAAAACTTCTTTCTGAAAGTTTAGGGATATCTAGTGGTCGTGCTTATCATTTAATGAAAGAAGCGAAACAACAAAAGAAACGTGACTTAGAAAACCTTATTCATGGATTAGCAAAGCTAGATGTAGAGATTAAAAGTGGCGTTAAGGATGAAAAATTAGGATTTGAATTGTTACTACTAAGGAGGTTAGCATGAAACTAACATATAAACGTATATTGGTCTTTGATTTTGAGACAACAGGGTTAACACCCAAACGTGATAAGGTTATTGAAATTGGTGCCGTATTACTTGAAAAACAAGCGGATAGTTATGTAATGATAGAGGAAATTGACTACCTTATCAAGCAACAACAACCGATTACAGACTTTATTTCGAATTTAACAGGTATAACAAATGAGATGTTGGCACAAGAAGGCGTTGAAGAAGAGTTTGCTTTTAGGCAATTAGATAGTCTGATTGATGAAGATACATTACTTGTTGCTTATAACTTAGGGTTTGATATCGGTTTTTTAAGTGCACTATATAAAACTTATGTTGCACACAATTATTTAATCGAAAATGATATATTAGATTGTATGGCAGTTTATAAAGATAGATTTCCTTATCCGCATAAACTAGAAAGTGCAGTTGCAACATTAGGACTATCCAATGCAAGTGCGCACCGTGCGAGTGAAGATGCCAAAGCAACCTTTAAAGTTTTAGAGCGTTTAGCAGAAACTGAAAATAATTTAAAGCTATATGTAAATGTCTTAGGCTATAATAAAAAATACGGTCTACCAGATAGAACGTATTTTAAAAAGCATATTGAATTAGTCGCTCAAGGCTTCAATGGTTATAGAGAAATCGAAAAAAGGGTAATAAAAAACACCATTTAGGTGTCTATTATAAGGAGTTTACTAGATTTGCTAGCGCAGATTTATTACGCGCAACAAAGTTCTTGTGGAAAATTCCTTTAGCTTGCCCTTTATCTAACTTTTTATGTGCAAATGACATTTTAGCTAGTGCAAGATCTTTATCTTTAGCTTCTACAGCTTTTTGAACTGCTTTAACTGCAGTTTTGTATGATGATTTAAATGAAACGTTTGCTTGATGACGTTTTTCGTTTGTTAAGTTACGTTTGATTTGGGATTTAATATTAGCCACAAATTCACCTCCTAAATAAGCACATATCATTTTACCAAAACAAACCAATAAATGCAATAACAAATCATATTTATGATAAAATAAATGAGATGAGGAAAAAAATGACAACAGCCAACAAACTAACTATCTTAAGAATCTTATTAATACCTATCATGATTATCGTGTTATATATCGATGGTTTAAAGATACAAACTGCATTTTTAAACATGGATGTACAGCAGATTATTTTTGCAGGTTTATTTGTTTTAGCCAGTTTAACAGATTTCCTAGATGGCTATATTGCTAGAAAATACAACCAAATAACGACATTTGGTAAGTTTTTAGACCCAATAGCTGATAAAGTTTTAGTCTTTACAGCATTATTATATTTAATGGTTCAAATGCCAAATAGAGTTGGTATTTGGGGTGTTATGATTATTATTGTACGTGAGTTTTTAGTCACCGGCGTGCGCTTGATTGCAGTTGAACATGGTCAGGTGATTGCTGCAAGTAGTTTAGGTAAATATAAAACTTTAACCACGATGCTAGCAATCATAATGTTTTTATTCAATGATTTCGGATTATCAATGATAAATGCAAATCTTATATGGATAACAAACATTATTTATTATGCAGCAATATTTTTCACAGTTTGGTCAGGATTTGATTATTTATATAAGAATCGAGAAATTATATTTGAAAGTATGTAAAATAAAAGTCAAAACATTTATTTTGCACTACTATACTATAGGAGGAATGATTGATTTATGAGTGATAATAAAAAACAACAAGCATTAGAACTTGCATTAAAACAAATTGAAAAGCAATTTGGTAAGGGTTCTATTATGAAATTAGGTGATGGTGCAGATCATTCGATTGCAGCAATTCCGTCGGGTTCAATTGCCTTAGATATAGCATTAGGTATAGGTGGATATCCAAGGGGTCGTATCATTGAAGTCTATGGACCAGAATCAAGTGGTAAAACCACATTGACGCTACATGCAATGGCAAGTGCTCAAAAGCAAGGCGGTACGGTTGCTTTTATTGATGCAGAGCATGCACTGGATCCGGGTTATGCTAAAAGTTTAGGTGTAGATTTAGATAATTTAGTATTATCTCAGCCGGATACAGGTGAACAAGCATTAGATATTGCAGAAGCATTAATTAAAAGTGGATCCATCGATATGATTGTAATTGACTCTGTTGCAGCATTAGTACCAGAAGCAGAAATTGCTGGAGATATGTCAGCAAATCACGTTGGATTACAAGCACGTATGATGTCACAAGCCATGCGTAAAATGAGTGGTGTTATCTCCAAATCCAATGTTGTTGCAATCTTTATTAATCAAATTAGAGAAAAAGTTGGAATTATGTTTGGTAATCCTGAAACCACACCAGGTGGACGTGCACTTAAATTCTTCTCATCTGTTCGTTTAGAAATTAGACGTGCAGAAGCAATAAAAAATGGTAGTGATATGATTGGTATACGTTCAAACGTTAAAGTGGTTAAATCAAAAGTAGCACCACCGTTAAAAATTGCATCTATCGATATTATGTATGGCAGTGGTATTTCACGCAGTGGTGAAGTACTAGACTTGGCAGTTGCTTTAGACTTAATTAATAAAAGTGGTGCATGGTATAACATTGGCGAGGAAAAACTGGGTCAAGGCCGCGATAATGCAAAGCAATATTTAGAAGAAAAACCAGAGCTGTTAAATGAATTAGAAAAGAAAGTTAGAACGCATTATAATTTAAAATAAATTGTTTGTTTCACAAACATTAACAATATTGATAAAAGTGGTGAATCTATCACCACTTTTTATTTATATAATTTATAATAGATATTGAACTATAATTTGTGAGGCCAATAATGATTAACATAATAAGAAAAACCGGATGGTTTATAAAAAAAGAGTGGAAGAGCTATACAATGATGTTGATTTACTTAATCATGATTGCTGTATTAGCGCTAACACCTGCGTATGTACTAGGTATTGCTATTGATGTGATTGTATCCAAGGGATTAACTTGGGAAAGTTTGTCGTTTATTGTTGGTGCTTTAATCTTGATACCAATTGTTCGTTATTTGACATCTTTTATTTATAATTATACATCGTCTAAAACGGCTCAAAAACTAGCTTTTGAGTTTAGAAAAATATACTTAAAGAAGCTTTTTGAGATGGATGCCGAGTTTTATGAAAGATTCCAAAAAGGGGATTTGATTTCTAGAGCTACCGCGGATTTAGATATGATTACTGTTGCTGCGACTTCTGTATTAGAAGGTATTATTTTTAATGTTGGAATTATTATGTTTGCCATTGGTGTTATGGCTTTTACAATTTCTTGGGAACTCACATTAATCTCTGTTACTATCATGCCAATTGGTATATCCTTACTCAATAGAATTCGTATGAGCAAAAGAAGTTATGTGAAAGTTCACCGTGAAATCTATGCAAGTATGACTGAAAAAATATTAGAGTCTGTAGAAGGTCAAAAAACGATACGTGCCTATGTGCAAGAAGAAAATGACTTAAATGAGCAACATAATGCTATAGAAAAGGATATACGTTCTTGGCGCTATATCATTAACTATGAAAACAAACTTGCACCATTGTTTGAGTCTGTTTATGCTATCGCTTATATTTTAGCATTTGTTTTTGGTGCGTTTTTTATTATCAATCAACAAATGACATTAGGACAACTAATAATCTTTATCTCTTATATTGGTATATTATATGGTCCGATTATTTCTATATCTGGTGTTTTTCAACATATTAACAATGCAACTGTTGCAATCGACCGTTTTGATGAGATTATGCAAGTTGATCCTCAAGTTAAAAATGAAGATATTCCAGAACCAATTATTGATTTTAAAACAATTGAGTTCAAAAATGTCACATTTAAATATCCGCTGGATGAAAGACTCACCTTAGAAGATATTAATCTAACTATCAAAAAAGGTCAAACTATAGGCGTTGTAGGTCCCACAGGTTCTGGTAAGTCTACATTGGTGCGTCAATTATTACGTGAGTTTAATGTCACAGGTGGCGATATTTATATTGATAATAAGAATATTAAACGTTATAACATTAAAGGTTTAAGAACAATAGTTGGTTATGTACCTCAAACGCATATGTTGTTTAGAAGAAAAGTGACTGAAAATATATTAATTGGAAAACCAGAGGCGAGTATTGATCAATTAAATTTAGCGATTAAAATTGCTGATTTTGAAAAAGATATTGGGTTTTTAACAAACGGGTTACAGACACGTGTTGGTGAAGGTGGTACAACTTTATCCGGTGGACAAAAACAAAGGTTGTCTATTGCTCGTGCAATTATTAGAGACCCTGAGATATTAATTTTGGATGATTCATTATCTGCAGTTGATGCAAATACTGAAGAAACAATTTTAAGACAACTAAAAACATATCGTTCAGGTAATACGAATATTATTGTTGCACACAGGTTTTCAGCGATTCGGGATGCTGATCAGATTATTGTTATGGATCAAGGGCGAATTGTTGAAATTGGTAGACATGATGAATTGATTCAAAATGATGGTTGGTATAAAGCACAATATGACCAACAAATGAAGATGAAATAGGTGTAGTATGAAACAATTTAAAAAAGTTTGGCGTTATATTAGACGCTATAAAAAGTTATTAACTATTTCAATCATTAGTATGCTTATTGTTCAAGTTCTTGGATTACTTGCACCCTTAATTGTACGCTCAATTTTAGATGATCAGTTAGTCGGTGTGACCAAACAGTGGTATGAGACAACAGATAGCTCTAAAGTAGCCTATAATGGCCGTTTTTATACACAAAGCGAGGTGAGTGATGCACCATTAACAATTGTTATTGTTAATGGTAAATATTTAGCCATATATGATGAAATCATCATTGGTAATCAAACCTATATAGAAAACTCATCTACATCAGGTATCTTGCGTGTGACTACACTTGATAATCAATTTATTGAGTATGATGCACAAGTTTTAACAGGTGGTGAGGTGAGTCGTTTTTATTCACCATTCTTGCAACCAATTATTATACTATTGTCCTTATTGATTGCACGTTATGCTTTCCACATACTGTTTTTATTCATTCAGCGTATAACTACCGCCTATATTACAACCAATGTCGTAAGAGATGCTAGAATGGATGCTGTACGTGCGCTCCAAAATATGCCAATGTCATATTTTGAATATGAACCAGCAGGTAAAATAGCTAACCGAATTATTACCGATGTCAATGGTATGATCAATTTGTTTTCTACATTGATGAATTTAGTATTTAACTCATTTTTATCGGTCATCTTTGCCTATATTGGTATGTTCTATTTAGATTCTAAATTAGCATTGTTCACATTTATATTATTCCCACTAATTTATGTATGGCTTAAAGTATTTATTCGTAATTTAAATGAAATTGCACAAAAGGTATCAGAATCTGCATCAATGATTACAGCGCAGCTAAATGAAATAATTAACGGAATTAATGTGCTACAGATATTCAATTATCAAGATCAAACGGAAAAAGAGTTTGAGATCACTTCAAACATCTTTAGAAGTGAGCAATTAAAAGAACAACGACTACATTTAACAATTGGTTGGAATATGATTAGGTTACTTGGATTTTTAGTGACTGCATTCATTATTGCTTATTTTGGTTTCCAAAGTTTAACAGTTGCTACCTATGTGATGTCAGCAGGTACAATTTATGCATATAATGACTATTTATCTAGACTTATGGAACCTGTTTCGATATTATTTAGAGAGTTTGGAAATTTACAGCTAGCATTAGTTCGTACGGATAGAATATTTACAATAATTGATGCAGACCAGGAAGATGATAGTTTTGAGGTTATTGATCGATTTAAAGGGCATATAGAATTCAAAAATATTACGTTTGCATATGTTAAAGATGCACCAGTTCTAAAAAATGTCAGTTTAAATATTGATGAAGGTTCGATGGTTGGTATTGTAGGGCATACCGGCAGTGGTAAATCAACAATGATTAACCTACTATTAAGATTCTATGATTTTAAAGATGGCGATTCTGGTCAAATTTATATAGATGGTATTGATATTGATACGTATAGTAAAAGAACTTATAGAAATCATATTGGTTTAATTTTACAAGATCCGATGATTTATAAAGGAACGATTGCGAGCAATATAAAGTTTGGTCAAGATGTTCTTGATGAAAAAGTAGAACAGGTTTTACGCGAAATTGGTGGTGGACCATTAATTGATAAACTACCGGAAGGTATACATCAACCACTATTACGTGGTGGGAGTAACTTATCGGTTGGTGAAAAACAGTTGATTAGCTTTGCAAGAGCAGTGCTTCATGATCCTGCAATTCTGATTATGGATGAGGCAACAGCAAATATTGATACAGAAACAGAAGGCATGATTCAAACAGCTTTAAACAAGGTTAAACTTGGTCGTACCACGATTGTTATTGCGCATAGACTATCTACAATTAAACATGCAGATAAGATTGTTGTACTAGATAATGGTAATAAAGTAGAAGAAGGCACACATGATGAATTACTTGCTCTTGATAACAAATATGCCCATATATACAAGTCCCAAATGAATGTAAAAATTGAAACTGTATAACAAAAATCCCTAACCTTATAACGGTTAGGGATGCTTTTATGATTCTTGATTTTCTGCTTCAGTTATTTCATCGGTTACAGTTGTAGGTGTAATATCACCTAAATATGTTCTAAAATAATGTGTAACGGTTTCTTCTTGATCAAGTGCAAGTTCAACATGATATTCTAATTCTACATATAAATATGGATCTGTTACATTAACAAACCATAATGGAGATTGTGGTAGCACATGATTAAATGATATTTTGCGGTTTGTTCCAAAAGTTGTTGTCATTGGTACAGTTGTCAAGTTTGATTTGGCATTTATCCAATCAGTCTGGATGATAAATTTAGCAGAAACTTCATGTACATGTTTACCGGTTTTGACTGTTTGGCGTACTTTAAACGTGTAGTGTCCATCTGTGTCATCATAATATTCAGGGATTAAATAATCGATGAGTTTAATTTGAATAATGACCTCATTTGTTTCTAGATTAATGATTTGATGATTTGTTTCATCTTCTAAAGTGATATAAGTTGTTTGAAAATTTGAAGTTATATGACCATCAAAATCTACATTCTTATATTTTAGATAATCGCCTACATATAGTGCAATAACAAAGATGACTGGGATAAGTACAATGAAGGAAAACAGAATAATTTTCAATCGATATTTTAGTAACCATCTTCCAAATTTAGATTGTGGTTCATGTTTAGGTAGCATAGATGTATTTCTCCTTATAACGTTTACTCAAAAGATATTATACTATAAAATGTGCAACTTTAGAAATGTTTCGGTACATTTCTTTTGTTATTTAATGCAAATAATGTAAATCATGGTGATATTTAAAAAATGGATGAAATTTGCCGTACCGTTGAAGGCGTTTTTCATTGACTAAGTCACTGAATCAAGTTATAATAAATTAAGTACAATATGTACGAAACTAATTTTTGATTAATATTTAAATTAAAAGTTAAAACTAAATATGGAGGTTTGAAGAGATGTTTAACATAATGTTTAATGTTGACACTCCTGCATTAATTACCTTCATTTTGCTAATCGTCATTGGCGCTCTAGCGGGTGCTTTGGTGGGCTACTTTATTCGCGTAGCTCAACATGAGAAAAGTTTACGTCAAGCTAAAGAAGTAGCTGAGCGTATTGTTGAAGACGGAAAAAAAGAAGCTGATAGAACTAAAAGAGAGATGGTTTTTGAAGCTAAACAAGAAATTTTAACGTTACGTAAAGAATTTGATGAAGATATAAAAGATCGTCGTCAAATCGTCATAAATCTTGAAGAGAAAGCATCCCAACGTGAGAATGCTTTAAACCAAAGATCACAATATTTAGATAAACGTGAAATCGGTCTGGACGCTAAAGAAGAAAGACATAACGAACGTAAAGAACAACTTGATATCCAATATAGCAAAGTGGAAGAATTAGTAAAGGAACAAGAGCAAAAACTCAGTTCTATTTCAGCATTGTCAAAAGAGCAAGCTCGTGACCTGATAATGGCACAAGTAAGAGATTCTATCTCAAATGAAATTGCAGCATATATCCGCGATGAGGAAGATAAAGCAAAATCAATTGCTCAAAATAAGAGTAAAGAACTCTTAGCACTTGCGATGCAAAAATACGCAGCTGAAACAACATCTGAACGCACAGTTACAGTTGTTGAAATACCAAATGAGGACATGAAAGGTCGTATCATTGGTAAAGAAGGTAGAAACATTAGATCACTTGAGGCTCTCACTGGGGTAGATCTAATTATTGATGACACACCTGAAGCAGTCGTTTTATCGGGGTTTGACCCAGTTAGACGTGAAGTTGCTAAACGTGCATTAACAATATTAGTTCAAGATGGTAGAATTCATCCGGGACGTATTGAAGAAGTTGTAGAACGTGCTAGAACAGAGATTGATATGTTCATACGTGAAGCAGGTGAAGAAGCCGTATTTAAAACAGGTGTAGGTAAAGTACATCCTGATATTATTAAACTTTTAGGACGTATGACCTTTAGAACTTCTTATGGACAAAACGTACTAAAGCACTCAATTGAAGTAGCATTCCTAGCAGGAAAGTTAGCGGCTGAAATTGGTGAAAATGAAATGCTTGCACGTCGTGCAGGATTATTCCATGACATTGGTAAAGCAATCGACCATGAAGTTGAAGGCTCACACGTTACAATTGGTGTCGAATTAATGTCACGTTATAAAGAACCAAAAGAAGTGATTGATGCCATCGCATCTCACCATGGTGATAGCGAACCGGAATCAATTATTGCAGTCTTAGTAGCAGCAGCAGATGCTTTAAGTGCTGCGCGCCCAGGTGCACGCTCTGAATCGATGGATTCTTATATGAAACGTTTAACTCAATTAGAAGATTTATCTAATGAAGTTGAAGGTGTCGATAAAGCGTATGCTATTCAAGCTGGACGTGAAGTACGTGTTATGGTTATGCCAGATAAGATTGATGATTTAGGTATTATCAATATTGCACGCACAATTAAAGAAAAAATTGAAGCTCAAATGACTTATCCTGGAACAATTAAAGTGACAGTCATCCGTGAAAAACGTGCTTCAGATGTTGCAAAATAAAAATTATAAAGAATAAAGAGGCAATTTTGCCTCTTTTTCTTATATAATGGATGTATGAAAATATTATTTATAGGTGATATCTATGGTGATCCTGGTATAGATTACTTGTTAGAAAATATCACGCAACTTAGACAAACATACCAACCTAACTTAATCATAGCAAATGCTGAAAATGCAGCAAATGGTCGTGGCATCAATAAAAAAATATATAAAAAACTGATGCAAGCAGGTATTAGCCTATTAACTATGGGTAACCATACATGGAAAAACGCTGAACTAAAAACATTTATATCAGAGGCCAACATTATACGCCCAATAAATGATCGTTCTAATTTGGGTAGTGGTTTTAAAGTTATCAACTTCAATGGGCAAAGAGTATTGGTGATCAATGCACTGGGTAAAGCATTTATGAATGATGAATATGATGAACCTTACAAAATGGTTAAAGCTATATTAGAAAGTGAAACTTATGACTATTCATTTTTAGATTTTCACGCAGAAACAACATCAGAAAAAGTTGCTATGGCATATTTTTTAGATGGCTTAGTTGATGTTGTTGTTGGTACACATACGCATGTACAAACAAATGATGAACGTCTTTTACCTAATGGTACATTATTTTTAACCGATGTTGGTATGACAGGACCACTAGAAGGTGTGATTGGCGTTAAGAAAGAAATAATTATCGATAGGTTTATTCATGGAGAAAGTCGACCAAATGAAGTAGCTTTAGGTAGATGCCAGTTAAATGCTTGTTTAATCACCTTAAGCCCAAATAAAAAAATAGAAAAGATTCACATTGAAGAGCCGACAAAGCTTTTGTAAATGTTATATTAAAGCAATTTCAAGTTGTTTTACAACAACGAATCATTTGTTTTTATAAATTATTATATGATATAATAAAAGTAATCATAATGATGAGGGGGAAAATCGTATGGCGATATTTAATAAAGAGG